>CAYJIJ010000037.1:0-22646 GCA_964370185.1 uncultured Oscillospiraceae bacterium | reverse complement strand
CTTATTTTAATTTTCCTTTTCATTGTCCACCTCAAGCTAATATAAATAATCTTTACACCTTTGTGAATAATAAATATGATAAAACTCCTTGAACTTTTAATCCAAGGAGTTTTTTTGGTGCCGGTGAAGGGACTCGAACCCCCACGGTCGCCCGGATGATTTTGAGTCATCTGCGTCTGCCATTCCGCCACACCGGCAAATATCATGCTAAAATATTATACAATATTTTCACATGATATGCAAGTAATTTTAATTTTAATTTAAATATAAATTACGATAACAATTGCCATGTAATTATAACTAAGGTAATTGCAATAAAACTAAACATCCCAAAATTCAGAAAAACATATTTCACACTGCTTTCTGAGTCAATTTGCTCGGGTCTTGGTCTCAGTCTCATCTTTTTTAAATTTTTAATCCAGAACACTATCCCAAGAAATATAATTGCAAATATAAATAATTGTAGTAAAATTATTAGAGCGGAAATCGAGAGCTGTATAAAGTTTAGGGATGAATCAGAAGAAATTCTATTAAAATAATCGAGTAATTGCTCAGAAAGTATTGCAATCATAGTTCCCATAAAATTGACTACTGCATGCAGCAGAATACATAATTTGATATTACCGCTTTTAATATAAATATAAGCAAAAAACATACCCAGTGAAAATGCATAAATAAACTGATTAAAATTTGCATGAAAAAGACCAAATATTAACCCAGATATAAAAATGGAAATACCTTCGCCGTAATCAATGATTTTATCAATAATTAACTTCCTAAAGAAAATTTCCTCAAAAATCGGAGCAATAATTACTGTTGTTATAAAGATTAAAATTGGACTTATACCATCGACAATTGTCAAAACTGGATTTTCCACAGCAGTGCCTTTAAGCGAAGCAATAAACTCCGTAAAACTTAGCCCAATAAGATTTGATACAAACATAAGCGAATATGACATACAAAAGAGCTGAAAAATTTCTGAATTTTTTAGTCTAATCTTTATTAAAGGATTTTGAGTAGTAGGTATTTTTCCTAAAAAATAAAGTAAAAAAGGCGGGGAAATGAGGTAAAGGGGCAGGGAAGAAAGTATAAAAATTAAATTACTGTAATTCCATGCAGATGGAAAAAAATTAGAAATAAAATACCCCAAAAGCAAATTTGATAAATTAATAATAATCATTAGTGCTGAGAATATAAAACCTATTTTTGAAAAAGTTTTAGTAGTAGAGTGCATTGAATTTTTACCTCACATATGCTAATTAGTTTTCTTTTAATTCCTCTGCAAGCTCTGTGCAGCTTGATACAGCGGTAGCGGTTGTACCTACAGCTTTTGCATCTCCTACTAAATAAACCTTAACATGGGGGAGTTGCTCGATTATTTCGTCGGCTAAAACTCTAATAGGTCTTCTTCCAAATGCAACTACAGCAGTATCAAATGGCTTTACCGAGAAGGAGTAACCCGATAAATCAAGGTTAATTTCGGGTAGGTTTATACCCATTACCTTAACGCTTGAACGAACATCAATATCTAATTCGGACATAAGTTTAAAGAAAGGGGTTTTTAGAGCGGGATTTAGGTCTTTTGAAATTTCAGCACCCATCTCTATTATAGTTATTTCTTTACCTATATCAGCGAGAAAAGTTGCCGTTTCGCATCCTACTAAGCCACCACCTAATACAGCAACACGCTTAGAAACAACTTCTGGATGATCAAATACATAATCGGAAGTATATATATTATCATCTTTTATCCCAGGAATTGCCCCAGGAACTAAACATGAGCTACCAGTTGCAACTATTACCTTACAGACGCCGCTTTTTTTAATAATATCCACGGTTAGAGGTGTTAAGTAATTTATCTTTACACCTAATTTTTCGAGTTTTTCGACCCTCGATGTGAAAACTGCTGCCATTCCTTGTTTTTTGGGTGGCATCATAGCATAATTGACCAAACCACCGGCTTTTTCACTCTGTTCATAAATAATAGGGGTATAGCCAAGGTCAATTACTTTCAGGGCCGCCTCCAGTCCTGAAACTCCTGCGCCCGCAATTAAAATCTCTTCTCTGCCTGAAAGCTCTTTTTTTACAGTTAAATCAGTCATAACCTCAAAACCTTTCATATTTTATTTTATAAAACCTAATATAGATTTACTCATATTGTAGAAGCTAAACTTATCAAAAATTTCTAAGTTTATTTCTAACGAATGAACTGGCTTATCATAGACTTTATGCTTTTCAATATACTTAACATTGCCATCATAATTTAATACATTAATACAGAAATATTTGCTATTTTGAAAATCAATGCCTATTAACAGTGAATAATCTTTTTCAATTTCTTTCAGTTTTAAGTATTTATTATCTCTTAAATCACAAACACCATTTTTATACCAGTATCCAGTGTAATCACAAATAAGCTCTATAAGTGCAGTCTTGCCATTGTGGTTTAAAAGATAATCAGAAGCAGAAGATATATTCTCTGCAGTTAAAATTTCACGGTTTCTATCTTTACCATTGAGTGAGATATTTAAACCTAAGCGTCTGAACCTTATGAGCGCTGTATCTTCGACTAACCAAGAAACCACTAAATCCCTACCATATTCCATTGCTGTTCGTTTGTCTTTGTTATGAGCGCATTTATTTAATTTTTCATAGCATTTAGGATATTTATTCTTGAATGTGTCTTCATCGTCCTGCAAAATAGATAAATTCTCTTCGTTGTACTTAAAAGCTCTTGCAAGGTTTATTAAATCAACCTTAAACGAATCTACGACTAATTGGTACCGTTCTAATCCCATATTTTATTTAGTTCTCCTACTTTTTACTTTAATCTTGCTTGCAGAGTAAAGCGCAACTCTCCACATGCGCAGTTCGTGGGAATAAATCCACTGGAGTCACTGTTTTTAGTGTATAACCATTTTCTGAAAGATACTTACAATCCCTTGCAAGTGTAGCACTATTACATGATATATATACAACTTTTTTGGGAGATATATTCACAATGGCTTTAAGTACCTCACTATCGCATCCCTTTCGGGGTGGGTCTACTACCACAACATCTGCAATTACACCGTCTGCGGACAATTTTTTTGCTGATGCCATAGCATCATCACAAATGAAAGAAACATTATTTATATTATTTGTTTTCGCATTATGCTTTGCATCTACCACTGCTTCGGGAACTATTTCAATAGCGATAATTTCCTTAGCATATTTAGCGATTGTAAGGGTTATTGTGCCTGCGCCACAGTAAAGCTCTACCACTTTTTCGTTGCCATTTAGCTCCATGAGCCTCACAGCCTCTGCATAAAGTAGCTCTGTGGCGGCATGATTTACCTGATAAAAAGCAAGAGGGGAGATGTCAAATTCATTTCCGCATAATACATCTGTCAGCAAACATTTGCCGTAAAGCGTAGTAATGTTTTTTCCAAGTATCACATTTGATTTAGCAAAATTGTGATTTAAAACTATGGATACAATTTTTTTGTTAAGCTTTAATTTTAGTAAATTTTGAATAAGTTTATCATGTTCTGGTAGGGATTTAGCATTAATTACTAAGCACACCATGATTTCATCGGTCACTGTGCCTGTTCTTAGATAAATATGTCTTATTATACCTTTGCCACTGATTTCATCATAGGCAGAGATATTACGTTCATTTAAAAATTTAAGTATCTCGTCAACAATAACCTGAAAATCTTTTGGTTGTAAAACACATGAACTGTTAGAAATGACACGATGACTATGTTTAGCATAAAACCCTGCAACAATTTCACCATCTACCGATGTGATGGGGTACTGTGCTTTATTTCGGTAGGCGGTAGTTTTTGGAGAGGGGATAATGGGAAGCGTATTAAAATCAGCAAAACCACCAATGCGGCGTATATTTTCTCTTACCCAACCCTCTTTTATTCTAAGCTCTTCCTCATAGGATATATGCCTTAAAGAACATCCTCCGCATTTATCGTATACAGGACATTCGTTATCAGTTCTTAAAGCGGATGGTTTATTTATTTTTTCAAGTTTGCCTACTGCAAAATTTTTATTTACCTTAATTATTTTAGCTTCAACATTATCACCTGTGGCAGTTAGTGGCACAAAAACGGCCATACCATCATATCGCCCTACGCCATTGCACTCATGAGTAATATCGGTAATATCAAGATTTATATTTTGATTTTTTACTATCATTTTTTTCTCCGCTATTATTATTTTTTAGTTAATTATAGCAAATTTTTCTTCAAATTGGTATATGTAAATTAATTTTATCTCATTTAATAACCAGTTTCAATAAAACTATTGCAAATTTTATCAACAAAGTATATAATAAATGAAAATTTATTTTATATTGGTGGTTGTAAATTGAAAAAAGTATCTATATATACTGATGGAGCCTGCTCGGGTAACCCAGGTCCCGGAGGTTGGGGCACAATACTGAGGTACGGCGATATCGAAAAAGAACTTTTCGGCGGAGAATCACAAACAACAAATAATCGCATGGAACTCACAGCTGTTATAGAGGGACTAAAAGCACTTAAGGAAGCCTGTGAAGTTACCCTTTACAGCGATTCAAAATACTTTATAGACTCAGTGGAAAAAGGTTGGGTATATGCATGGCAGAAAAAAGGATGGATTAAAAGTGATAAAAAGCCTGCATTAAATGTAGACTTATGGGAAGAAATACTCATACTACTAAAAAAGCATAAAATAACGCTAATCTGGGTTAAAGGCCACGCAGGACATCCTGAAAACGAAAGATGTGACAAACTTGCAGTAATGCAGAGTGAAAAATTTAAAAATAATTTTTAAAAAACCCTTGATAAATATACCGAAACAGTATATAATGTCTTTGGATAAATATTTAAACAAAAAAACATCCGTGATATATAAAAAGGAGGATGAGTAAATGTACTCAGAAAAAGTATTGGATCATTTTACTTCACCAAGAAATGTAGGCGAGCTTGCCGATGCTAATGCCATTGGTGAAGTTGGAAATGCAAAATGTGGCGATATAATGAAAATTTATCTTAAAGTTGAGCAGAATATAATTAAAGATATCAGCTTTAAAACTTTTGGTTGCGGCGCAGCTGTTGCCACAAGTTCAATAGCTACCGAAATGATTAAAGGTAAGAGCATTGACGAAGCTCTAAAGCTCACTAATAAAGCTGTTGTAGAAGCTCTTGATGGTCTTCCACCTGCAAAAATCCATTGTTCGGTACTTGCGGAAGAAGCAGTTAAAACTGCAATATCAGATTACTATATTCGCCAAGGAATTGACCCTAAACCAATAGTGGGAGAAATTCACAGCCATTGTCACGATTGTGAGCATTAATAAATTCTTGACAATATTTTATAAAGAATATATAATATAAGTACAAGTTAAAATGTCTGTTTCAGGGCGAGGTGTAATTCCTCACCGGCGGTAAAGGGCAAATTGCCACGAGTCCGCGAGCGTGTAAAACGCTGATTTCGGTTAAATTCCGAAACCGACGGTATAGTCCGGATGAAAGAAACGACGACATAAATGCATATAGCATTTTTTGTTGTGTCTCGCCCCGAGTTTTTACTCGGGGTTTTTCTTTTTCCACACAGACAGCTTAAAAATTATTTTTGGAGGAAAAAATTATGACAGAAAATGTAAGCACACAGGGGATGAACAGAATGTCAACAAAAAAACTCACCAGACTATCACTTTTAGCAGCAATTTCAGTAATGCTTGTAGCAGCAATTAGAATTCCTTTTCCACCAGCGCCATTCTTAGAGCTTGATTTTGCGGATGTGCCTATACTTATAGCAACATTTGCATATGGACCATTAACAGGATTTATCTTAACCATTGTAGTTTCTTTGGTACAGGGGATTACAGTCAGTGCATCGAGTGGTGTTATAGGGATTATAATGCACATACTATCCACAGGTAGCTTTGCACTTGTAGCAGGTATGATATACAGTAAAGGTAAAACCAGAAAGTCAGCACTTATCGGACTGATTTTAGGTGCCATTACACTCACCATTGTTATGGTTGCATTTAATCTAATATTTACTCCGATTTTCATGGGTCAGCCAGTAGAAACTGTAATGGCAATGATTATTCCTGTATTTATTCCATTTAATTTATTAAAAGGTGTTTTAAATGGCTCAATTACATTCATTTTATATAAGTCTATTTCAAATTATTTAAAATAAATTTAAATCGTCATATGTTGACAAAATATCTATTTGCATATATAATCTTATTAAAAGTGAATAACTTATCAAGAGAGGCGGAGGGACTGGCCCTGCGATGCCCGGCAACCTACATTGTAAAGGTGCCAATTCCAGCGGATAAATCCGGCAGATAAGACTTTATTAGTGCTCGGTTATCCGAGCACTTTTATTTTTTAAAAAAGTCCGATTAATAGGACAATAAACTAACAGGATATATGCATATTTGCACTTTAGGAGGTAAGAAAATGAAAGAATACTTATTCACTTCTGAGTCGGTGACAGAAGGACATCCCGACAAAATTTGTGACCAAATTTCAGATGCAGTGCTCGATGCCATACTTGAAAAAGACCCATATGGCAGAGTTGCTTGTGAAACTACTTGTACCACAGGTATGGTATCTATAATGGGTGAGATATCAACAACATGCTATGTTGATATAGCAAGAATTGCGAGGAATGTAATCACAGAGATAGGGTACACAAGGGCTAAATTTGGCTTCGATGGTGAAACTTGCGGTGTGATTACCACAATTGATGAACAGTCCGTTGATATTGCTTTAGGCGTTGATAAATCACTTGAAGCTAAGGAGAATGATAAATCAGAAGAATTTATCACAGGTGCAGGAGATCAGGGAATGATGTTTGGTTTTGCTTGCGATGAAACTCCCGAGCTTATGCCAATGGCAATTTCACTTTCTCACAAGCTTGCAAAGAAGCTTGCAGAAGTTAGAAAAAATGAAACCCTACCATATTTAAGGCCCGATGGTAAAACACAGGTAACGGTTGAGTATATTAATGATAAGCCCACCAGAATTGACACTGTTGTAATCTCAAATCAACATGCACCTGATGTTGCTACTCATAAGCTCAGAGAAGATATACTTGAAAAGGTTATCAAAACAGTTATACCTGCTGAGCTACTCGATGAAAACACAAAATATTTCATAAATCCGACGGGCAGATTTGTAGTCGGAGGGCCACAGGGTGACTCAGGCCTTACAGGAAGAAAAATAATTGTAGATACATACGGTGGATATGGTCGTCATGGTGGTGGTGCTTTCTCTGGTAAAGACCCAACAAAGGTTGACAGGAGTGCCGCATATGCAGCAAGATATGTTGCAAAAAATATTGTTGCAGCGAAACTGGCAAATAAATGCGAAGTACAGCTTGCATATGCAATAGGTGTAGCAAGTCCTGTTTCTATCAATGTAAATACATTTGGTACTGGTGTAGTTTCTGATGAAAAACTTGCAGAAGCAGTAAATAAAGTTTTTGATTTAAGACCTGCGGCAATAATAAAAGACCTTGAGCTAAGAAAGCCCATATACAGACAACTTGCAGCCTATGGCCACATGGGACGCGAAGAGTTAGGGGTTAAATGGGAAAATACCGATAGAACTGACAAACTCAGAGCGGCTTCACTTTAATAAAACTTTGTTGAAAATATTTTTTTGCAGGGGAGTTATTATTTTTGATAACTCCCTTATTTTATATATTTAAATATTTTTTTGCAATAAACTGTTAACCACATCACACTTAATAGATGAAGCTATAAAAAAATATAAAAGGTGGGAATATTATGAAGATTAATTTTAAATTACTGATAACCGTTTTAGCGATTTCTATTTCATCGGCTCTTTTTGCATCTTGCAGTAGCGGTAATGAAACAGCTGTGGACGAAGGAAGCTATGCCGCCATCCAGTATGCGCCAATGATGGAAGAAGCCGAAATCGAAATGATGGACAGTTCTGCAAATTATTCGAAAAGTGCTACAACAACTGCTGAATCCCTCGGTACAGATGCCATACAGAGCATAGAAATAACCCAGCCAGACAGAAAAATAATAAAAGATGTCTATTTAGAGCTTGAAACCAAAGATTATGAAAATGCATTATCTGAAATAAACATATTTGTAGAGCGTTTAGGTGGGTATATTCAAAGCAAGAGTACATATGGCGGAAGCAATTATAATGGCTATGACTATTACGAAAAGAACGCATATATAGTAGCAAAAATACCTGCCGATAAACTTGAAGAGTTCACAGGAGAAGTAGGGGAGTTATGCCATGTGGTTTCCTCTGAAGAGAGTGCACAGGATGTAACTGATAGGTATTTCGACACAGCAAGAAGAATAGAAGTACTTACAGCCGAAGAAGACACACTTCTTGAGCTGCTCGTTCAATCCACCGATTTAAATCAAATAATAGCACTGCAATCCAGGCTCAGCGAAATACGCTATGAAATTGAAAGCCTTGAAGCTTCACTTAGAAATATTGACAATGCAGTTGCATATTCCACTGTTTCAATTTCACTAAATGAAGTAGTTGAATATGAGGAGATTGAGAAAGAGCCAATAAGCTTTGCTGAAAGATTTGCCCAATCGTTTGACAATGGAATAGATAATTTAATTAATCTAACTGAAGATTTTCTGCTGACTTCCGTTGAAAGCGGTCCAGTTTTACTCTTTATTGCCCTAATTGTTTTTGTGATTTATAAAATACTTAAATTCTTAAGTAAAAAGATAAATAAGAACAGAAAAAAATCAGTGGGTACTTCTGCTAAAGACATTGCTTCAAAATTTGAGTCGCTAAAAGATAATAAAAGCAAAACTGAAGAAAAGTCTGAGAATGATATTAAGTAATCAATAAATTCTATAAAATAATATTTATTTTATAGGCAAAATACAGCATTTATACAAAGTTAAAATTAAGTTGCTTTTACACTTGAAATTTATCGTAATATATTGTAATATTGGTATATATCACTTTCTATCCGTAAGTCTTTGAAAGGAGTAGTGTACCATGTATATTTTAGACAATTCTATAACAAATAATTATTTACACTACAATCTTCTCAGTGCGGATAAATTAATAAAAATACGGGATTAGTATATCCTAAATGAGGTTGCGCATTTTCCGCAACCTCATTTTAATTTTAAAAATTTGGAGGAATTAAAAATGAACACAAAAAAAATTGCAATAGTTATGGGGAGCGATAGTGACTTGCCAGTATTAAAAGATGGCATCAATTTACTAAAAGATTTAGGAATAGAAGTTACTGTGCATGTAATGTCCGCACATAGAACACCTGCACAAGCCTGTGCATTTTCTACTAATGCCAGAGAAAATGGATATGGTGTAATTATTGCAGCAGCTGGCAAAGCAGCGCATCTTGCTGGAGTGCTTGCAGCTCATACTACATTACCAGTAATCGGGGTTCCTGTTAAGTCTTCGACTTTAGACGGACTTGATGCACTACTTTCAACTGTACAAATGCCAAATGGAGTGCCAGTAGCAACTGTTGCAATTAATGGTGCATACAATGCTGCACTGCTTGCAGTTCAAATGCTTGGTATCACAAATACAGAAGTTGCTGACAAGCTTAGTAACATGAAAAAAGAAATGGAAGCGGCTGTAATAGCTAAAGATAAAGCGATAGCTGATATGCTTTAATAGCTAAATAAAGGAGAATAACAATGTTTGACAAGCTTCATGAAGAATGTGGTGTTTTCGGTATATACGACACGACTAAAAAGACCGATGTAGCTGCTGCGGCTTATCTGGCACTATATGCACTTCAGCATAGAGGTCAGGAGAGCTGTGGAATTGCTGTGAATGATAGCGGAATAATTTCCATGGCTAAAGACATAGGTCTGGTTCCAGAAGTCTTTGATAGAGAAACACTTGAAAAGTTGGGCAAAGGTCATATAGCTGTGGGGCATGTTAGATATGCAACCACGGGCTCAACAATCAGAACAAATGCACAGCCTTTACTCGTTCGCCATGTAAAAGGGCCGATGGTACTTGCACACAATGGAAATCTTATAAATGCCGCACAAATAAGAAAAGAGCTTGAGCTTGAAGGAGCAATATTTCACTCTACAAATGATACTGAAGTAATTGCGTATACAGTAACAAAGTCAAGACTTACATGTCCATCAATAGAAACCTCTGTTGAAAAAGCTATGTATGAGATTAAAGGTGCATTTTCAATTGTAGTTATGTCACCAACAAAGCTAATAGCTGCCAGAGATAAGAATGGTTTTAGACCTCTTTGCATTGGAAAGCTTGGAGATGCTTACATATTTACTTCCGAAACATGCGCTTTAGATAGTTTAGGAGCAACATTTATAAGAGATGTCCTTCCTGGTGAGATTGTAATAGCGGACAAGGATGGACTTCGCTCAATTACCACACACTGCAAGGAAAAAGGCAATGTATGTGTGTTTGAATATGTATATTTTGCTCGCCCTGACTCTGTGATAGACGGAGCAAGTGTACATGAAGCAAGACTAAGAGCAGGTAAGTATCTACATGAAGAATCACCAGTTGAAGCTGATGTTGTAATAGGTGTTCCCGATTCAGGACTTGATGCCGCACTCGGTTTTGCTAACGCTTCGGGCATTCCATATGGAGTAGGCTTTATAAAGAATAGATATATAGGTAGAACTTTTATACAAACTACTCAAGTACAGCGTGAAGCTTCTGTTAGAATAAAGCTAAATGCACTCGCAAACACTGTAAGTGGCAAAAAGGTAGTGCTAATTGATGATTCAATAGTAAGAGGTACTACCAGTGCTCGCATAGTTAGACTTTTAAGGGATGCAGGTGCTACAGAAGTACATATGAGAATATCTTCACCTCCATTTGTAGCTCCATGCTTCTTTGGAACAGATATTGATAGCAAAGAAAATTTAATTGCATGTCAGATGAGTATAGAAGAAATAGCAAAGCATATTGGTGCTGATTCTCTGGCATATTTAAGCATTGATGCAGTAAAAAAAATTGCTGATAAAGCAAGTAGCGATTTCTGTATAGGATGCTTTACGGGTGAATATCCGATAGAAGTACCTAAAGAGATGCCTAAAGATAAATTTGAGCAAAAAATTGAAATAGTAAATACAAGCAAAAAATAAAATAGGGGCGTGTAATTATGGAAAAAAGTTTTAGCGATAGCTATAAAGCTGCAGGTGTTGATGTAACTGCTGGATATAAAGCCGTTGAGCTCATGAAGAAACATGTAGCAAAAACAATGATACCTGGTGTACTCGATGGTATCGGTGGATTTGGTGGAATGTTTGAGCTTGATTTAAACGGAATAGAGAGGCCTGTGCTTGTGTCAGGTACGGACGGTGTAGGCACAAAGCTAAAGCTTGCATTCTTAACTGATAAACATAACACTGTGGGAATAGACTGCGTGGCAATGTGTGTAAATGATATTGTTTGTTGTGGTGCAAAGCCACTTGTTTTCTTAGATTACATAGCAGTAGGCAAAAATTTTCCTGAAAAAATTGCCGACATTGTTTCTGGTATAACAGAAGGCTGTGTTCAGGCTGGATGTGCCCTTGTCGGCGGTGAAACTGCTGAGATGCCTGGGTTATATGAAGAAGATGAATACGACCTTGCAGGGTTTTCTGTGGGAGTGGTGGATAAATCTAAAATCGTAGATAAAAGCACTGTTAAACCAGGTGATGTGCTTATAGGCTTAGCTTCATCAGGAGTTCACTCAAATGGTTTTTCATTAGTGAGAAAAGTTTTTGATGTAGAAAATGCTGACCTTAATAAACATTTTGATGAACTTGGCTGTACACTCGGCGAAGAGCTCATGAAGCCGACTAAAATTTATGTAAAATCTTTGCTTAAACTTCTTGAAAGTGTAAAAGTAAAGAGTATTTCACATATCACAGGCGGTGGCTTCTACGAAAATATTCCAAGAGCCCTTCCCGAAGGTGTAAAAGCAGTTATTAACAATAATTCTTTCCCAGTATTACCAATATTCAAACTCATAGCTGAAAGAGGGAATATACCTGAACGGGATATGTTTAATACATTCAATATGGGGATTGGTATGTGTGTAGCGGTCGCTAAAGAGGATAGCGAAAGGGCTTTAAGCATACTGAATGAAGCCAGTGAAAACGCTTATATTATCGGCAGTGTAAAAGAGGGTAGTGGCATAGATTTTATCTAAGTCAGGTGGAATTATATATGAAAAATATAGCTGTTTTAGTTTCGGGTGGCGGAACAAATCTACAAGCACTTATTGATGCACAAAATTCTGGGATTATAATCAGTGGCAGAATTAAATTGGTTATATCATCTAAAGAGGGTGTTTTTGCACTCGAAAGGGCTAAGAAACACGATATTAAATCCATGGTTATATCAAAAAAGAGCTTTGCTTCTATAAACGATTATGATAACGCCATGCAAAAAGCTTTAAATGATAGTGGGATAGATTTAATTGTTTTAGCAGGATTTCTGAATATACTGCCTAATACACTCACTGAGCAGTATGCAAATAGAATCATTAATATTCACCCATCACTTATACCATCATTTTGTGGCGAGGGCTTTCATGGGCTTAAAGTGCATGAAGAAGCATTAAAGTATGGTGTAAAGATAACAGGTGCTACCGCACATTTTGTAAATGAGATTGTGGATGGTGGTAAGATTATAATGCAAAAAGCTGTCGAGATATTTGATGGTGACACAGCTGAAATATTACAACTCCGTGTAATGGAAGAAGCCGAGTGGGAGATACTACCCAAGGCTGTCGAATATGTGTGTAGTAACTTAAAATAGAAAGGTGGGCTATTGCTTTGAAAAGGAGAGCTTTACTGAGTGTTTCCGATAAAACAGGGATTTATGAGTTTGCAAAATCCTTATATGAGCTTGATTATGAGCTTGTGTCCACAGGTGGCACAGAAAAATACCTGAAAGAAATGGGACTGAGTGTTACAAACATCAGCGAGGTAACAAATTTCCCTGAATGTCTTGATGGCAGGGTGAAAACTTTGCATCCAAATGTACATGCAGGTATACTTGCAATCAGGGATAATGCAGAGCACATGGAACAAGTTAACAAGCTAAATATTGGTCTCATTGATATTGTGGCAATAAATCTATATCCATTTAAGCAAACTATTCTTAAAGAGGATGTAGAGCTTCATGAAGCAATTGAGAACATTGACATTGGTGGTCCTACAATGCTTCGTGCTGCCGCTAAAAACTGGCAGGATGTTGCAGTAGTTATTGACCCAAATGATTATACAAATGTTATTGATGCACTTAAAAATGATGCACTTACAAGAGAGATGAAATTTTCTCTATCGGCAAAAGTTTTTGAGCATACAGCTGCATATGATGCACTCATTGCAAACTATATGAGAAAACAGTCGGGAGAGGGAATACTTCCTGATAAACTAACACTGACTTATGAAAAAGTGCAGGATATGCGTTATGGGGAAAACCCACATCAAGCTGCAGCATTTTATAAGGAAGTAAGCAGAGAAAATGGCAATCTCGCCACCGCTAAACAGCTCCATGGCAAAGAACTTTCCTTCAATAATATTAACGACGCCTCAAGTGCAGTGGATATTATTAAAGAAATCGGCGACACTGTTCCAGCAGCGGTAGCAGTTAAACATACAAACCCTTGCGGAGTGGGTAAAGGCGATAGCCTTTACACTGCATATATGAATGCCTATCAAAGCGATCCCGTATCAATCTTTGGAGGAATAGTGGCTGTTAATCGCCCTATTGACGCCAAAACAGCCGAAGAAATGGGAAAATTATTCTTAGAAATAATCATTGCACCCGATTTTGATAATGACGCTTTAGAATTATTAAAATCCAAGAAAAATATCAGACTTTTACAAATTGAAAATATCACAAAGGCTCCGAATGAAGCCTCTGCTGACATGAAAAAAGTTATGGGTGGACTTCTATACCAACAAGTAAACACAAAATTGTATGATGAATGTGACTTAAAGGTAGTAACAAAGCGTTCTCCCACTGAAGAAGAAATGCAAAACCTCATTTTCGGTATGCAAATAGTAAAAAATGTTAAATCAAATGCAATAGTCCTCACAAAGGATAATCGCACTGTGGGAGTAGGCCCTGGACAAACCAACAGAGTTACCGCACTCGATTTAGCAATAAATTATGCCAAAGAAAATGCAAAAGGTGCAGTTATGGCATCTGATGCCTTTATACCTTTTGCTGATTGTGTTGAGCTTGCTGCAAAACATGGAATAACTGCTATTATTCAACCTGGTGGCTCGGTTCGTGATGAAGATAGTATAAAGGCGTGCGATGAAGCTAACATTGCAATGGTATTTACCGGAACAAGACATTTTAAACATTAAACGGAGGTTTTTATGAAGATATTAGTAGTAGGCTCCGGTGGCAGGGAACATACCATAGTGCGCAAGTTAAAAGAAAGCAAGCGCGGAGTTGAACTTTTCTGTGCACCAGGAAATGCAGGTATTTCTATGGATGCTACCTGTGTTGATATTGCCGCAAAAGATATTGATGGAATAGTAAAATTTTCAGTTGACAATAAAATTGACTTAGTTGTTGTGGCTCCCGATGATCCACTTGTATTAGGCATGGTGGATGCACTGGAGGCTATGGGAATTATGACATTTGGCCCTAATAGAGCTGCTGCTGCAATAGAAGGAAGTAAGGTTTTTTCAAAAGATTTAATGAAAAAGTATAATATCCCTACAGCGAAGTATGAAGTTTTTGATGAAAGTCAAAAAGCAATTTCATATGTTAAAAAGCAAAAAAACTATCCCTTAGTAATTAAAGCTGATGGCTTAGCGCTTGGTAAGGGTGTAATTATTGCAGAAAACTTTAAAACGGCTGAACTTGCTATTAAGTCAATTATGCAGGATAAGGCATTTGGAGAAAGTGGCAATAGTATAGTTATTGAAGAATTTCTAACAGGTCCTGAGGTCTCTGTACTTGCTTTTACAGATGGTAAGACACTTGTTCCCATGATTTCCTCAATGGATCATAAAAGAGCATTTGACGGCGATAAGGGCTTAAATACAGGTGGAATGGGAACTATTGCACCAAACCCATGCTATAACAGTGCACACCAAAAAGAAGCTATGGAAAAAATATTTATGCCAACCATTAAGGCTATGGAAAAAGAGGGTAGGCCATTTAAAGGTTGCTTATATTTTGGACTTATGCTAACTCCAAAAGGCGTATATGTAATTGAGTATAATTGCCGTTTCGGCGATCCTGAAACACAAGTAGTTTTACCACTACTCAAAACTGATTTGGTAGAGATTATTGAGCATATATATACTGGAGATCTTGATAAAATTAATATTGAGTGGTCGGATGATGCGGCTGCTTGTATAATTATGGCCAGTGGCGGCTATCCCTCAACATATGAAAAAGGATTACCAATAAATGGACTTGATAGAAGTGGACAAATCGATGGAGCAACTGTAATCCATGCTGGAACTAAGTTTATTGAAAACGAGTTTTGTACAAATGGGGGTAGAGTGCTTGGAGTATGCGCTACTGGCGCTACTTTAAAAGATGCACTCAGTAAATCCTATTCTACTTGTAAAAAAATTAAGTTCGATGGTGCTTTTTATCGCTCTGATATAGGAAAAAAAGCACTTAATACAAAATAAATTTCTTATACATGGGAACTCTACTTAACCAGATGACTATAATAACTTCAAATGATAAATAATATTTTAAAGACACGAAAAGCAATAAGCCTTTCGTGTCTTTTATCATATATAGAATTATAGGTTTTGTTTTTTATCTATTCCATCTTTGGTATTGATTATAAGATACACAAAGTAATTGTAGGCAAATATTATATACTGCCTATATTCTGCCTATTTTTAACCGATGCTTTTCCATCAATGATTGATGTATACTTTAGTTACAGGGTAAGAAACAAAAAATAAATCAACTGCCCGAATAGAAAGGAGAACTATTATGTTCACAAAAAGAATTGCATCATTTATACTCGCAGGAATTATGATTACTTCCGGAGCAAGCATTACAGCATTTGCATCTGAGGAAAAAACAGGTATGACACTCGGAGAATTTAAAGCAAGTGGAATGACATTAGAAGGTCTTAAAACAGCAAAGGGAAATCTCGAAGAAAAAGGTATTACATTGGAGGAAGCAAAAGTGAACTTTAGCGAAAGAATTGAAGAGTTTGCAACAAACAAAGGCATTACGGTAGAAGAAGCGCAAGCAAAGCTTGCAGAATTTAAAGAAAGCGGTAAATCGGTGGAAGGCCTTCAAAATATCAAAGCCGAGCTTGAAGCGAAGGGTTTGACTTTAGAAGATGCAAAGTTAAATTTTCAAACTAAGTTAAATGAATTTGCAACTGCTGGAGGAATTTCACTTGAAGAAGCTCAAACAATAATTGCAGGCTTTAAAGCCGATGGTAAAACATTTGAAAGTTTAAATGATTTTAAAGCTGAGCTTGAAGCGCAAGGTATTACACTTGACGAAGCAAAAGCAAACTTTGAGGGAATGTTTAACGAATTTCTAACTGCAACTGGACTAACTCCAGATGATGCCAAAGCCAAAATCGGTGAAATGAAAGAAAATGGAAGGACATTTGATGGCCTTAAAAATATTCAAGACATTATTGGAAATATCCCCTCATAATATATACAATAATTTAAACTAATATCATTACTCCGACTCCATTAAACAAATCGTAAGTATCAAATTTGATATTTACGATTTGTTATTTAATAATCTCTATAAGTATCACATTAGTTTTTAACAAGTAAATATTAAGATTAGAATAAAAACATAATAATAATTATTCCTTTACATATTAATGTTTTTGTATTATACTATTAAGTTGCAAAGTATGAGTATAATTTAGTTTATATTAAATGTAATATTTGTTGGATTTAGTATGATTTATTTGGTATAATAACTTTATAAGTAAATAGTTAATAGTGAGTGAAAATAACGGAGGATAGTTATGTTTGTTGATTTAGCAAAAATTAAGATAAAAGCAGGAGATGGGGGAAATGGTGCAGTTTCATTCCATCGTGAAAAATATGTAGCTTCAGGTGGCCCTGATGGCGGAGACGGCGGAAAAGGTGGGGATATTGTATTTGTAGTAGATACAAACCTATCCACCTTGGTAGATTTTAAATATAAAAGAAAATACATAGCTCAAAATGGTGAAAATGGTGGGAGGAAAAACTGCACAGGAAAATCTGCTGACGATTTAATCATAAAGGTGCCAAAAGGTACACTTATTAAGAATGCTGGAAATGGTGCTGTTATGGCTGATATGTCGGACGCAGAGCCTGTAATAATTGCAAAAGGCGGTAAAGGTGGATGGGGAAATAATCATTTTGCTACACCGACTCGCCAAATACCAAGATTTGCAAAACCTGGTCTTCCTGGTGAAAACTTTGAAATAACGCTTGAGCTTAAACTTCTTGCCGATGTAGGGCTTGTAGGATTTCCAAATGTAGGTAAATCTACACTAATATCGACAGTAAGTGCAGCAAAACCAAAGGTTGCCAACTATCATTTTACTACCCTCACTCCTGTTCTTGGAGTAGTTAGAGTAAGTAGTGAAAAAAACTTTGTAATGGCTGATATCCCTGGGCTTATCGAGGGTGCAAGTGATGGGGCAGGACTCGGACATGAATTTTTGCGTCATGTGGACAGGTGCAGACTTATTGTGCATATAGTGGATGTCTCAGGAATTGAAGGCAGAGCACCAGAGGAAGATTTTGAGCTTATAAATAAAGAACTTAAAAACTTTAGTGAAGAATTAAGTAAACGACCCCAGATAGTTGCAGCAAATAAATGTGATATGGCAACTGAGGAGCAGATTGAACAGTTTAAAAGCTATATCGAAGCAAAGGGATATAAATTTTTTGCAATTTCTGCAGCCACTACAATGGGAACAAAAGAGCTTATAGACTATGTGTCTGCAACCTTAGATACACTCCCTCCGATAAAAGAATATGAAGTTAATTATGTAAAAGAAAAAGTAACACTTGCTAAAGCGAGCAGTGATTTTAAAATTACAATTGAAGACGGAATTTATATACTTGAAGCTGATTGGTTAATACCTGTGTTCGGTATGATAAATGTGGATGATTATGAATCATTACAATTTATGCAAAGGATATTAATTGATGTTGGTGTTATTGCAAAACTTGAGGAAATGGGTATTACAGAGGGTGATACTGTTAGCATACTAAATTTTGAATTTGATTATGTTAAATAATGGGGGTAACCAACTTGCTTAAACTTTATCATTCAACAGAAAATCCTAAAATGTTAAGCCCATTAACACTGGCTTTTTTAGGGGATTCTGTGTATGAAATTATGGTGCGCAACTATGTAATAAGTAAAGCAAATATTTCAGCAAATAAATTAAACAAATTATCCACAAGTTATGTAAATGCTTCTGCTCAGGCAATCGTATATAACCATTTTAAAGAGATTTTAAATGAAGAAGAACTTAATATGATGAAAAGAGGGCGAAACGCAAATACTACAAAAGCCCCCAGAAGGCAAAATCCCACAGAATACAGAAGGGCGACAGGTGTAGAATGCCTTTTTGGGTACTTATATTTAATTGGTGATAGTAATAGACTCGATTATCTATTTAATATGGCAATTAAAATTATTGATGAAAGTTTTAATTGTTATCAATAATTAGTTTTTAGATTTAAATTACTGAATATCAGTATATATGAAATTATTAGTTTTGTTTATATTAATTTAAGTGGTTTAGGGAGTGAATTATATTTGAACAAATTGAATTTTAACAATGTTAAGATAATAATAATAGATTTAATTTTTGATGTAATTTCAGCATTTATTTTTGGCTTTGGGATAAATATGTTTACAGTTCCAAATAGTATTGCACCTGGTGGAGTTACAGGTATATCCACTTTGGTAAATCACATCACTAATCTACCAATTGGCACGATGACGCTTTTATTAAATGTTCCTTTACTCATTGCTTCATATAAATTTGTAGGAAAAAAATTCACCCTTTTAACTATGAAAACCGTTGTCATACAATCATTATTACTTGATTATGCTTTCGATTGGATAGAGCCATATACTGAGAATCCGCTTCTCGCCTCGATGTATGGTGGGGTTTTCATGGGGGTAGCAATAGGAATAATACTAATACGGGGGTCATGCACAGGTGGGAGTGACATTGCCGGCAGGTTAATACAAATCAAAGCACCACATGTGTCACTTGGTCGGATTTTCATGATGTTTGATGGTATTGTTTTAGCCCTATCTGTAATTGTATACGGTGAAATTGAACCTGCAATGTTTGGACTTATCGCAATATATGTATCTTCGAGAATAATAGACACAATACTCTATGGTATGGATAGCGGAATACTCATGTTTATCATTTCTAATCAATCAGAACAAATAGGTTTAGCGATAATAAATGAACTTGATAGGGGTGCTACTTTACTAAAGGCTAAAGGTGCTTTTGAGGGCACGGACAGGCTTGTCACATTCTGTGCTGTTCGCAGAGCGCAATCTGTTAAATTAAGAAAAATTGTGCACAGGATAGATCCAAATGCCTTTATTGTTTCTACAGAAGCAAGTGAAATATTAGGGTCTGGATTTAATCCAATTTATAAATAACTTATATATATCAGTATTGAACATTTAAATAATTAGACTATAATCCATAGAAAAAAATTAAAAAGCATTATCCTTAACCCACTTCGTCTTTTACCAAAACTAAGCAATCAATATTACAATAAGGCTGAAACACAATGAAAATTGCGTTTCAGCCTTGTTGCTTATTTATGAATATTGGCTATTTAAGCATATTAAATAAATACTAAAACCCAGTTAATCGAGTAACTAACACTTCATATCCTGAACTATCTTCGCGCTCCTCTGAGAATGAAATTAGTATACTTCCATTTGCCTCAACTTGCATATCCGATACCCATGGATAGCTTGTGCCAAGTAGTTCGTTAGCATCTATATTACCAATAAAATTACCTGCTTTATCCCAAAATAGGAAATTGCGTAAATTACCATCAGCTGCAATAAATCCATTAGCTGTCTCTACTACATCAGTTATTGCCGCAAGATAATCATCATCATCAATGAAATCATCTCCTCCGAGTATGAACATTTCATTTAGCCCATGGTCGAGTATCATCAACTTGTTATTTTCTCCGTTAATCTCATTGCCAATCAAAACAATATGATTTTGTGTAAATCTTATATCACTAATATCAAAGAGCTCTCCTTCAGGAATATAGTTTTCTTCAACTGTTGCAGTATCACCATCTATATTGATCCTGTCAGCAGGACTATCGAGGAAATATGTAAGACCCCAACTTCCGCTTGGATGAAAGGCAATATAATCAGTTATATCAGGGTAGGTAACTGTAGTTTTATCAGGTTTTATTTTTACTAAGTCATATCCAAATTCTGAAATTAACAAATTCCCATTTACATCGACATCAATTTCTGAAAAACTATTTTCTAAATCAAATTTTATAGGGGAAGTGAACATTTCTGCAAGTGTATATTCAAAAAGCATATCATCATAAGCAACCCACGAGTTTGTACTCGTAGTTTGCGCAATCCTCACACTGAAGATATCATCAACCTCAATAGCTTCTTCAAAACTTATATTTTCAGCAGAAACTGTAAAATTTCCGACCTGTTGGGAAGCTGCTGGAAGAGTTATGCGTTCACCTTCCCAGAAATAAGGGTAATCAATAAATCCTTGATTTTCTATTTTAGGTACAATTGTTGATAGAAGCTGTGCTACGAGTGCATCATTGTATTCACCGCTAACATCAACCGTTAAAGTTGTCCCGCTTGACTCATCACGCCCAACATAAGTTAATAAAGACTCACCCCAAAATTCTCTCTCAGCAACTACACACTGGTATCCAGCAAGCATTTCGCGTTCACCTGCACCATTAACTGCGTATTCATACAAGTCAATGCCCATATTTTGCAGTGTGCTGCGAAAATCTTTTACATCATTGGTGTAAATACTTACATCAGCAGAAATTTTAGCTTTGTCATCTTCCATTACATTAAGTGTAATTTCTGAGTAGTCGTCTCCTTCATAACGACTTTCTGTATCCTCTGTCCATTCAGGAGTTAGAATAATGTCAAACATGACATTACTTAAAGTTTCCCCCTCAATTACTTGGGAAACGGAAGTGTTTTCGCTACTACTTGCCTCTGAGGATTCTGTAGAGGGTTCAGAAACTTCTTCGCTGCCACAAGAAGTAAAAGCAAGGCTTAAAGCTAAAGTTAAAAGTAAAACAGATATTTTTTTCATATTATCACCTTCAAAATAATTATTTGTAAAATTAACATTCTACAATAGGATATTAATTCTTTTGTAAAAAAAAGTAAATGTGCCATCTGGCACATTTATAATTACTGATAAATTAGTATAAGAATTTTAAAAAAATGATAAAAATAAAACTAATTATAATAAAATCTCCTTTTAAATTCATTTTTAAAATCAAAATAGAAAGGTGTTAAAGTAAATTTATATCAAAACTTCTTATATATTCATATAATATAACGGATTTAAATTATTTTAAAAACTAAAGGAGAAGCAAATGAAAAAAATATATATTGGAGTTGGACATGGGGGAACGGACAGTGGCGCTGTATCTCCCAAAGGAATAAAAGAATCCGATGTAAACTTAGATATGAGCTTAGCTATTGAGAAATATTTAGAAAATTATCAGTGTGAAGTAATGATTTCGAGAAAAAATGATATCAGTAAATCTTTAACACAGAAAATTAATGAGGCAAATTTATTTGCACCTCAAGTTGCAATTGAAGTGCATAACAATGCAGGCGGCGGAGATGGCTTTGAGGTTTATTATCAAACTAATGAGTACGAAGCATACTCAATGGGTCTTGCACAAGATATTGAAAAACATGTAATTGAATTTGGACAAAACACAAGGGGATTAAAAAAGAAATTAAATGCTTATGGAAAAGATTATTTTGGCTTCTTGCGACAAGTGAATGCACCTTCAGTATTAATTGAAGGTGCTTTTATGGACACTAAAGACTTTGAAATAATAGACACTTTAGCAAAGCGTCAACAATTTGGTGAAGCAATTGCAAAAGGTATAGTATCTTATCTTAGCTTAAAAAGAAATACTGATGTAGATGCTACTCATCCGACTGATGATGAGCAGATTATAGAGCTAACAGAGCAAAATGAAGAGCTTGAAAGGCTTTTAAAGGCTGAAGTCGATAAAAGTAAAAGTTATGAAATATCGTTAAGACGAATTAAAAAAATTGTAGATGAAAGTGATGTATAAAAATGAATTTAAAGAATAGATTTAAAAATAAAACATTTTGGATTGCACTTATTCCGGCTACTTTACTATTTTTACAGTCAATATTTTCTGCATTTGGCATTTCATTTGATCTTGAAAATTTGCAAAGTCAATTGATTGCAGTAATTGAGTCATTTTTTATTATCCTTGCAATTTTAGGAATTGTAATTGATCCGACGACACCTGGAATTTTAGATGGTGATGAAAACAACAATTAATTTAAATATTAAAAATTGTTTATAAGTATAATATTCATTTTAATCGATTTTTAAATTATAAAAATATTAGCTGTTAAACGAAT
>CAYJIJ010000036.1:0-24274 GCA_964370185.1 uncultured Oscillospiraceae bacterium | reverse complement strand
TTTTATGCCGATGCAGAGCGGCGGAATGGAGCATTATATGTTTTACTCAGTAAGAGGAAAATTGCTACATAAAGAGCCTACATTCGCCGCAGTAGAATGCACGGGTGTGGGGTATAAATGCCTTATATCTTTAGCCACATACTCCTCGCTCCCAGAGGTGGGTGAAGAGGTAATGCTACTGACATATCTTAGCGTGCGTGAGGATGCAATGGATTTATTCGGATTTGCCACCTCGGCAGAGCTTGATTGCTTTAAGATGCTCACCACTGTTTCAGGTGTTGGTGCAAAGGTTGGGCTTGCGATACTCTCCGAAATGGCTCCCGATAAAGTGAGCCTTGCAATTATGGGTGGGGATGCAAAAGCCTTCACTAAATGCTCGGGTGTAGGGCCAAAGCTCGCTTCAAGAATAGTGCTTGAGCTCAAAGATAAATTTAAAGGTGTAAATATAGGGATTTCGATGGGCGCTGAAAGCTCCTCCACAGGTGCAAGTGTAGCACTTGGTGCACAGGGTGAAGCGATTGCGGCAATGGCGGCACTCGGCTACACACAGAGCGAAGCGGCAGGGGTAATAGCAAAGCTTGACCCGACACTTACCGCACAGGAAATGATAAGGCAGGCGCTTAAAGAGCTCGGCAAAAAGTTTTAGAGAGGAGGCGTGTTTAGGTGGAAATGGATTTTGAAAACAGGCTTATTGACCCTGAGTATACCCCCGAAGATTCACAGGTGGAAAACTCACTTAGGCCAAAGGTTTTAAGGGATTATATAGGCCAGGAAAAGGTAAAAGAAAATATAAAGATATATATAGAGGCGGCAAAAGGCAGGGGTGAGCCCATAGACCATGTTTTGCTATACGGCCCTCCAGGACTTGGTAAAACAACCCTGTCAACAATTATTGCAAATGAGATGAATGTAAATATCAGAATTACCTCGGGCCCCGCTATTGAAAAGCCGGGGGACTTAGCGGCACTGCTTACCAATTTAAGCGAAAATGATATTCTTTTTATAGATGAAATACACAGGCTAAACCGCAGTGTTGAAGAGGTGCTCTATCCTGCAATGGAGGATTATGCGCTCGATATAATCATAGGCAAAGGCCCATCGGCAAGAAGCCTTAGGATAGATCTCCCTAAATTTACGCTGATAGGCGCTACCACAAGGGCGGGAC
This sequence comes from uncultured Oscillospiraceae bacterium, assembly GCA_964370185.1. Lineage (GTDB taxonomy): Bacteria > Bacillota > Clostridia > Oscillospirales > Ruminococcaceae > CAYJEQ01. The sequence goes on along the minus strand of CAYJIJ010000036.1, from coordinate 23,109 downwards.
AGCTCTCCGCACCGCTCAGGGATAGATTTGGCGTTATCGAAAGACTGGAGCTCTACACAGAAGAAGAGCTTGCATTTATTATAAAGCGAAGCGCACAGATTTTAGGGATAGAATGCGACGAGGGCGGAGCAACCGAACTCGCAAGAAGAAGTAGAGGAACTCCCCGTATAGCAAATAGACTACTCAAAAGAGGCAGGGACTTTGCACAGGTGGTAGGGGATGGAATAATAACTTGCGACATTGCAAAGGTAGCACTCGACAGAATGGAAATAGATGCATTAGGTCTTGATTCAATAGACAGGCGAATGCTGATGACAATTATTAAAAATTACGGTGGAGGCCCTGTTGGAATAGAAACCATAGCGGCGGCAATAGGTGAAGAAGCTATAACGCTTGAAGATGTCTGCGAGCCATTTTTGATGCAGGTGGGCTTTTTAAGCAGGACACCGAGGGGCAGATGCGTAACTCAAAAGGCGTATTCCCATTTAGGGGTAGCACTCCCAGGTGGACAGACAACACTTTTATAAAACTGTTTTATGGTTTTAGCTGGATAGAATGCGGCATCATTCACTATATAATTAAATGCACCATGAAAGGAATAATCACATATGGGAGCGATATTTGGAACTGACGGAGTAAGGGGTGTTGCAGGAGTGGCACTCAGCTCTGAATTTGCATATAAAATAGGCAGGGCTACGGCGCAGGTAATCACTGCAAGAAGCGATGATAAGCCTAAAGTGGTACTTGGAAAGGATACAAGGATATCTTCCGACATGATCGAAAATGCCATATGCGCAGGACTTTGCGCAGGCGGTGTTGATGTGGTGAAGATAGGAGTAGTACCAACACCTGCGGTGGCATATATCACAAAAGAGATGAAGGCTGATGGCGGTGTGATGATATCTGCAAGCCACAATAGCTACGAATATAACGGAATAAAAATATTCTCTGGCGATGGATATAAATTGTCCGACAGTGAGGAAGAAGAAATAGAAGCAATAGTACTCGGCAAAAAGATAATGCAGGAAGAAAAAACATTTGACAGCATTGGCGTATCGGTTTATGAGCATAAAGCGGTGCACAGCTACTCAAAATATCTTAAAGACTGCATAAATTTATACGAAATGCCAAACTTTAAGGTGGCGATAGACTGCTCAAACGGCAGTGCAGTATCCACTGCAAGAGAAATTTTCGAAGATTTGAAAATGGACTGCACGCTGCTAAATATAACTCCTAATGGAATAAATATTAATGAAAATTGCGGCTCCACCCATACGGGACTTTTGGCAGAGTATGTAAAGGCAAATAAATGCGACATGGGTATAGCGTTTGACGGCGATGCAGATAGATTTTTAGCAGTTGATGAAGACGGGGAGCTTATAGACGGCGATAGACTTATGGCTATTATAGGCAGTTATCTTAAAAGCAAAGGTATGCTAAAATCCGACACGATAGTGGCAACTGTTATGAGTAATTTAGGATTTATGAAGTTTGCAGAAAATGCAGACATTAATGTACCTACCACAAAAGTAGGGGATAGATATGTTCTTGCACATATGATAGAAAATGGATATAATTTAGGCGGTGAGCAGTCGGGGCACATTATCTTATCCGACTATATGACAACTGGTGACGGTCAGCTCTCGGCACTCATGACGCTAAAAGCAATATCCGAAACAGGCAAAAGCCTAAAAGAGCTTAAAGAAGTGATGAAAGTTTATCCACAAACACTTCTCAATATAAAGGTAAATGAGCATGTAAAGGCAAATTATCATCTAAGCCATATGGTAAATGAAAAGATAGACTTTCACACTAATCAACTAAAGGGCAGGGGCAGGATTTTAGTGCGTGCCTCGGGCACTGAGCCACTTGTGAGGGTTATGGTGGAAGCGGAAAACGAAGAAGAAACACAAAATATAGCGAATGATATAGCTTCGGTTATTAAGGAGCTTGTATAAAGGAAAAGACATATGAGAGTAAGCGATAAATGGACGGATTTTGAAATAGTGGACTGCACCGAGGGTGAAAAACTTGAGCGTTGGGGTGAAGTGCTCTTAGCACGCCCCGACCCTCAGGTGCTTTGGAATAACCCTAAGGGGAATGTCTGGAAAAAAGCCGATGCGAGGTATACACGCTCGCAATCGGGCGGTGGAAGCTGGGACAAGCCTGAAATGCTTAAAAAGCAGTGGCAAATTAGCTATGGTGAGCTAAAGTTTCACATTCGCCCCACGGGATTTAAGCACACAGGGCTATTCCCCGAGCAGGCGGTAAACTGGGATTATATGGCGGACTGCATCAGAGATGCAAAAAAGCCTGTAAAAATACTAAACCTCTTCGCATATACGGGTGGAGCTACACTCGCCTGTGCGGCGGCAGGTGCAAATGTTTGCCATGTCGATGCGAGCAAAGGCATGGTTGCATGGGCAAGGGATAATGCGGCACTATCGGGACTTGCTGAGCGACCTATTCGCTGGATTGTGGACGATTGTGTTAAATTTATCGAGCGTGAAATCCGCAGGGGAAACACATATGATGGCATAATCATGGATCCCCCCTCATACGGCAGAGGCCCCGGTGGCGAGGTGTGGAAGCTTGAAGATCAAGTGTATAATTTAGCAGAGCTTTGTAGTAAGCTTTTAAGGGAGGACTCACTCTTTTTACTGCTTAATTCCTACACCACGGGGCTTAGTGCCTCGGTTATGGAATATCTGCTTGGAGTCACCATAGCAAAGGAGCATGGTGGCGAGGTATCCTCTTCAGAAATAGGTCTTCCTGTAAAGGAGAGCGGTTACATATTGCCATGCGGCAGTACAGCTATCTGGAAAGGGGCAAAAAGCAGATGAGCGAAATAATAAGGGCCACTAATTTAAGCTTTGCCTATCGTGAGGAAGAGGGTAAAAATAATATTGTATTTAAAGACCTCAATCTTTCGATAAACGAAGGCGAAATTACTGCTATTTTAGGGCATAACGGCTCTGGAAAATCCACCTTAGCAAAGCACTTTAATGCAATATTAATGCCGCAAACAGGGGAATGCATAGTGCTTGAGATGAACACCAAGGACGAAAATAAGCTCTATGATATAAGAAGCACTGTGGGGATGGTTTTCCAAAATCCAGATAACCAAATTGTGGCGACCATTGTAGAAGAAGATGTGGCATTTGCACTGGAAAATATGGGTGTAGAGCCCACAGAAATTCGCAAAAGGGTGGATGAAGCGCTCAAAAGCGTTGGTATGTATGAGTACCGCACCCATGCACCGCATCTGCTCTCGGGTGGACAAAAGCAGCGGATTGCCATTGCAGGAATTATAGCAATGCGCCCCAAATGCATAGTGCTTGACGAGCCCACTGCAATGCTTGACCCAAGGGGTCGCAGAGAAGTAATGCGCACGATTAAGCGTCTCAAAGAAGAATATGGAATAACTGTAGTCACTATTACCCACTATATGGATGAAGCGGCGGTGTGCGACAGGGTTGTTGTGATGGATGCAGGAGAGATAATACTCGACGACATCCCAAGCAAGGTGTTCTCACACATAAGCATACTAAAAAAGGTGGGTCTTGATGTACCGCAGACCACTGAGCTAATATACGAGCTTAAAAAAGCTGGGTGTGTTTTATCGGACGAAATAATCACCGAAGAAGACTGTGTAAATGCAGTGATGGGACTTATATAAGCGAAGAAGTAATAATGAAGAGTGAAAAAGTTAATCTATATTTTTCAAAAAATTATGGCATCTAAAGGCAATGTATTTGTGCGCTCACAAAAGTGAGCGAAAAGCTTTTTAATATTACTTATTAATTAAAACTATTCGGGGGTAAAAGATGTTTGCAGTAAAAACCGAAAATCTATCCCACATATATTCTAAGGGGACACCTTTTGAAAAGGCGGCTATAAGGGATATAAATATTGAGATAGAGCAGGGTGAAATGGTGGGATTAATCGGGCATACAGGCTCGGGAAAATCCACCCTAATACAGCATTTTAATGGGCTTTTAAAACCCACTGACGGCAAGATATACATTGATGGCGAAGATATGTGGGCGGACAAAAGCGATATAAGGCAGTTTAGATTTAAAGTGGGGCTTGTTTTTCAGTATCCCGAGTACCAGCTTTTCGAAGAAACTGTATATAAGGACATAGCATACGGCCCTACAAATATGGGGCTTAGTGAAAGTGAGATAGATAGGTGTGTAAGGCAATCGGCACAAGCGGTAGGAATTGACGAAGCACTGCTTGCAAAATCACCTTTTGAGCTCTCAGGCGGGCAAAAACGCAGAGTGGCAATTGCTGGGGTAATTGCAATGGAGCCCTCGGTGCTAATTTTAGACGAGCCCACCGCAGGACTTGACCCTGCAGGCAGGGAGCAAATATTTAAGCTTATTAAGGATTATCACAAAAATAAAGGCAATACTGTAATCATAGTTTCACATAGCATGGAAGATATCGCAAACCACACCGAAAAGGTACTTGTGATGAATGAAAGCAAAGTGTTCACCTATGGTGAGGTAAGCGAAGTGTTTAAAAAATCTGCTGAAATTGAAGAAATGGGACTTGCAGTGCCACAGATAACAAGGGTTATGCAGATGCTAAAAAATAGAGGGCTTGATGTAAAGACCAATATTTTCAGCGTAGAGCAGGCAAAGGCAGAAATACTATCTGCAATAAACAAAAGGTAATAAAGGAGCGATTTAATGCTTAAAGACATCACAATAGGGCAGTACTTTCCGGGTGAATCGCCACTTCATAAAATGGACCCAAGGATGAAGATAATTCTTACCTTAGTGTATATAGTAATGCTTTTCATAGCGCAAAACCTCTACGGAGTAGGTGTGGGGATAGTGGCGGCACTGCTCTGCTATCTAATATCAAAAATACCGATTAAAATGATTGCAAAGAGCTTAAAGCCTGTACTGCCGATAGTTATTTTCACGGCGGTACTCAATATGTTTTTTGTGTCCTCAGGTAGGATATTGTTTTCATTTTGGATTATAAAGATTACTACCGATGGGCTTTTAATCTCCGCCATGATGGCAGTGCGTATAATTTGCCTAATTGCAGGAAGCTCACTTTTAACATACACAACTTCCCCAATAGCACTGACCGACGGAATAGAAAGGCTTCTCTCGCCTCTTAAAAAGATAAATGCCCCAGTGCATGAACTTGCGATGATGATGACCATTGCGCTGAGATTTATTCCCACACTCATAGAGGAAACCGACAAAATTATGTCCGCACAAAAGGCAAGAGGAGCGGACATGGAAAGCGGAAACCTAATGCAGAGGGCAAAGGCATTGATACCGATACTAATACCACTCTTTGTATCTTCATTTCGCAGGGCGGACGAGCTTGCACTTGCAATGGAATGCAGATGTTACAGAGGTGGCGAGGGTAGAACAAGAATGAAAATACTAAAGCTCACTGCGGTGGATTATATATCGGCTGTGTTGATAATCATGTGGTCGGCAGGGGTAGTGGCGCTAAATTATGTATTCCCCTCGGTGTTTTAGCCATGAATAATTATCTATTTAAAATTGCCTATGACGGCAGTAATTACAAAGGCTTTCAGGTGCAGAAAAACGGCATCACCATTGCAGAAGTTTTCCAAAATGCGATAGAAATAATCTTTGGAGAAAGATATGACATAAAGGGATGTTCACGTACCGACTCAGGCGTGCATGCAAATGAATTTTACATCTCGATGAAATGCGATAAAGAGATACCCTGTGAGGGGATTATCAAAGGGATGAATATAAATCTCCCATTCGATGTGGTAGTTACTGAAGTGAAAAAAGTGGAGGAAGACTTTCACGCAAGGTATAACTGCATCGGCAAACGATACCAGTATAAAATACATAATAGCGAAATCCGAAACCCGTTTTTACACGGTAGGGCAATGGAGTTTAAGTACCATATTGATGAAAAAATAGCTGACAAAGTGGCAAAGCAGTTTATCGGCAAGCACGACTTCACCTCTTTTTGCAGGTCAGGAAGTAGTATAACCGATTTTGAGCGGACTATATACTCTGCCAAAGTGATAAGGGACGGCGATATGATAAACTTTTTTGTGGAGGGGGATGGCTTTCTCTACAATATGGTAAGGATTATGGCAGGCACGATAGTGGACGCATCACAGGGAATGATTGACCCTGAAAATATTTCTGAAATAATTAAATGTAGGGACAGAAACAAAGCAGGGCGCACGGCTCCCGCTTGTGGGCTGTATTTGGATAAAGTGTATTATGAAACTGCTCCATGGCTTAAATAGACTTAGTTTGGGGGTGAATTTGTGGGAGAACTCACAGATTTTGAAGAGATACGAAGACGCAGAAAAAAAAGCAGGCTTAAAGGTAGAATAATCAGCATTTTTCTTTTGGGTGCGATAATTGTCTCTGGGGTGCTTTTATGGAGAAATTTCGGCGATGTAAATATTATAGATTACATAAATAATTTCTTTTCACAGATGAACAACGGTTCGGGTTATCCCCTTGAGCTTCCAGCGGACGAAGTTTTATCCATGGACGAAATTTCTGATAGCCCCGTGCTTTTAACCGAAACGAATTTGTACATCTACAATTCCTCCGCCTATGCAATGGTGAGCGAACAGCACGGACTGAGCAGCCCATTCATAGCCTGTGCGGATAATGAACTGCTTCTATCCCAAAGAGGTGGGAATATGATTAAAATTATCAACACTTCAGGGGTTGAGCATATTCATACAACGGATAAACCCATAATAGATATGGATATAGTAAACGGTGGAGTATTTGGGACAGCTACACAATCGGAGGATTACCAAGGCTCACTAACCATATATAAGCAAAATTCTATGCAGGGATATGACAGACAATTTAGATGGTCGAGCGCTTCGAGCATAATAACTGATCTATCAATTTCTCCCGACAATAGCAAAGTGATTGCCGCCTCGGTAAACAGCATTGATGGCATAATTACCTCATACATCCATATTTTTGATATATTTGATGGAAGCGAGCTTTTTAAAGGTGAGTACAGTGATGAAATGATACTGGAAACCGATTTTAAAGAGGGCGTAGCGGTGTTTATAAGTGATAATGCTATACGGAGTATTGATATATCAAATTTCAGTTTGAACGAGTATGAATTTGATAATAAAACCCTATATTCATACGACATTGAATCAGCTGATAATATCGCAGTGGCACTTACTGATTATTCCGCTTCGCAAAGCATAACAGCTTATTTATTAGACGAAGACACAAATCCGATATTTGATACAAAAGCTTTTGATGAAATTAGCATGATAAGCGTTTATGAAGATGGAATGTATGTGGTCTGCGAAAATGAAATAGTAGTATACTCCGATAATTTAGAAAAAACTGAGACTATTCAAACAGAGCTTGGCAAAAAAGCGGTAATAATAGATAGGGACTTATATTACAGCACACCCACGCATATATATTCACATCGCATTAGCTAAAAAGCCCATAGAATAATCACTGTTTGCGATAAATTATTATTTTGTGATGACACTGAGCGGCTAACTGGAGCGATAGTTTGAAACAAGTTTCAAGCTACATCCTCACAGGGGCGATGCACAGGGCGATTGCCGCCCTTATGTGCTGCTCTTATCATTCCTTTGCTCAGTGGGATAAGAGCTAAGCGAATTTATTATTTTGTGCCGATACTGAGCGGCAGAATGGAGCATTTATATGAATACTACCTCGATTTTACTTGATGTATTTTTAGTGGCAGTCGTGCTGATATTCACACTTGTGGGTAAGCATAGAGGTTTTGCCCATACGCTTATATCATTTGCAGGGTTTATTATCAGCATTTTGGCGGCAGTATTTTTAAGCAGAATAATATCTGATTTTGTCTTTGATGTCATGATAAGAGATATGGTATTAACGCAGGTGGAAGAAGCGCTTTCAGGAGTTCCCGAGCAGGGGATGGCAATGGCAGTCAATGAAGCATTAACGAACCTACCAAATTTCTTAGCAGATATTATTAGAACACAGATAGGCGATTTAGGAAGCATTCTACCAAGCGATATAATCTCCTCGGCGCAGTCGGTGGCGATATATCTAACCGATAATATTCTCAGACCAATAGTAGTAAATATAATGAGCACAGCACTGATGATAATTATATTTATTCTGGGAACAATTATTTTTGGCATAATAGCAAATGCTTCTAAATTAATTAAATTTGTTCCGATAGTTGGGAGCTTAAATGCATTTTTAGGCGGCATAGTGGGATTTGCAGGCGGTGTGATAGTAATATTTGTGCTTGCAAATATCATGTCAGTTATTGCAGTGATTAGCGGAGGAAGTATTTCTTTCCTAACTCCTTACACCGTTGAGGGGACATATCTATTAAAGACACTGATAAGCTTTGCGGATGTTTCGGTGATATATGACATCGGCAGGGACATCTATGCAACAATTTATGGCCTGACTATTACCACCTAAGCGGCTATCATATTGCCCCACTCTCGCTACTTTTTGACAAGTGAGAAAATGGCAAAACATAAATAGTCTTGTTTTTTTAACTTAATAATGCTAATATCTTAATAAAGGTAAAATAAATGCTAAAAGTTTACCGTTTATTTTTCAAATACGACATTTTACTGTGATATACTTAATGATGGAAAAGTGAAATAAGTATTGGCAGATTTCCATCTTACTTGAACTGAAAGGGGTGTTCCTGTTTATGAACATGGTGTGTGCTCGTTGTAAAAAACGAATGGCAGTGCTCTTTATGAGCAGAATAGAAAATGGAGAAACTATAAATGAGGGGCTTTGTTTGCAATGCGCAAAAGAACTCAATATTCCTCAGGTGAAAGAATTAGTGGACAAAATGGGAATATCCGATGACGATATAGAAGCGATGAATAATCAAATGCTCGAAATCATGCAGAGCGACGGAGACGATTTTGAGATGGGTGGAGCTCAGCCTTTCCCATTTTTACAAAATCTCTTTGGTGAGTCCGGTGATAAAGAGAGCCTTAGCAAAAATAACTATTCCTCTGATAATTACAAGCCGCCAAAAGAGAGTCACAGTGAAAAAAAGGATAAAAAGAAGAGGAAGCATTTAGATGCATACTGTGAAAACCTCACCAAAAAGGCAAGGGACGGCAATCTCGATAGAATTATTGGTAGGGACAGTGAAATATACCGTGTAATGCAGATACTAAATAGGCGCACAAAGAACAATCCCTGCTTAATAGGCGAGCCAGGTGTGGGTAAAACTGCGGTTGCTGAGGGCATAGCTATTAGGCTTGCCGAGGGGAATGTTCCACCACGGCTTGCAGAAAAAGAGCTTTTCATGCTCGATTTAACCGCCCTTGTGGCAGGCACTCAGTTTAGAGGGCAGTTTGAAAGCCGTGTAAAAGGTTTAGTTGAAGAAGTAAAAGCGGATGGAAACATTATTTTATTTATAGACGAAGTGCATAATTTAGTGGGCACGGGTGATTCAGAGGGCTCAATGAATGCGGCAAATATCCTAAAACCAGCACTTTCCAGAGGGGAAATACAGGTTATAGGTGCAACTACATTTAATGAATACAGAAAACATATCGAAAAAGATGCGGCGCTCGAAAGGCGTTTCCAACCCGTAACGATAAATGAACCCTCAATAGAGGACACCATCAATGTGCTTTTGGGCATTAAGGGATATTATGAAAAATACCACAGAGTTACAATAAGTAATGATATAACAAGGCGCATTGCAGTTATGAGTGAGAGATATATAAACGATAGATTTCTCCCCGATAAGGCGATAGATTTAATGGACGAAGCCTGCTCCTGCTCGGCACTTGAAAATACTGATTTATTTGAGCTTGACAATTTAAACAAACAGCTTAAAAACATCGTAGAGCAGACAGAAACAATCCAACCACAAAACGACAGCGACTACGAACGCCTTGCAAAATTAAAGGCGGACAAAATCTATATAGAAGCCAAGCTAAAAGAGATAGAACCCACAGCACTCGGCAGAGCTGTTACCATTGACGACTTAGCTAAAGTTATTGAGCTTTGGACGGGAATACCTGCAAGCAAGATAAGGGAAAGTGAAATGGCAAGAGTAGCAGGACTCGATAAGCTTTTAAAAGAAAAGGTTATCGGGCAGGATGAAGCAGTGGAGCTTGTATCTAAAGCAGTTCTCCGCTCAAGGGTTCAGATAACAGGTAGGGCAAGACCAGCATCATTCATCTTCGTAGGGCCAACGGGTGTGGGTAAAACCGAGCTTGTAAAAGTGCTTGCAAAAGAACTTTTTGATAGTGCTGACCCACTTATTCGCCTCGATATGTCGGAGTTTATGGAGAAGCATTCTGTTTCAAGGATAGTAGGCTCACCTCCGGGGTATGTAGGCTACGACGAAGCAGGACAGCTAACCGAAAAAGTGAGAAGAAAACCCTATTCGGTGGTGCTTTTCGATGAGATTGAAAAAGCCCATCCCGATGTGCTAAATATCCTACTGCAAATTTTAGACGAGGGCAGAATTACCGATGCACATGGCAGAGTGGTTTCCTTTGAAAACACTGTAATTGTAATGACTTCAAATGCGGGTAGCAATATAAGAGAAAATGCACTCGGCTTTGATAAACAGCCATACAAAATGGCTAAGGATAAGGCAATTAAGGCACTAAATGATTTCTTGCGCCCCGAATTTATTGCACGTGTTGATGAAATAGTGGTATTCACACCACTTACTAAGGAAAATTATGCCGACATTGCAGGACTGATGCTAAATGAGCTCGTAGAGCCACTTGCGGAAAAAGAAGTGACATTTAGCTGGGATAGCGAAGTTACCAAATACTTAGCGGAAAAATCCCATGGTGATAAAAATGGTGCAAGGGCGATAAGAAGGCTAATACGCAAGCAGATTGAAGACGATGTCTGCATGATTTTGGTAAGCAGTATGGACAATCCGCCAAAAAGTATAAAAATTGCGATAAAAGATGATCAAATTTCCCTTATAAGCGAGTAAATATCTATTTACAAAGCGGAAATACTATGATATAATTGCAAATGGTATGACCATATTCACGGTTTTGGGATATTGCCCTTTTGTGGGGTATCACCCTCCCTTTACTGAGATTGTGGCGTATAAATAAATTATGAGGTGATAGGAAATGTTACTAAAAGAAGAAAAAAACCAAGTTATCCAAGACAACAAAACACATGAGGGCGACACTGGCTCACCCGAAGTGCAGATTGCAATTCTCACAAAGAGAATTAACGACCTTACAGGTCACCTAAAAACTCACAAAAAAGACCACCACTCAAGAAGAGGTCTTCTAAAGATGGTAGGTAGAAGAAGAAATCTACTAAACTACCTTATGAAGAAAGATATTGCGCGTTACCGTGCAGTAATCGCGAAGCTCGGTCTGCGTAAGTAATTATTGTTTTAAAAGGCAGGTGATTTTACACCTGCCTTTCAAACTATCGGTTAGGTTTTTGCAGTAATATTTTTTGCGACAAAAACCATCAAATAAAGGCGGAGGGAGTTATATTAGCAGTGAACTGTTTGTCCGAGCATCGGGCAAAGATTTTATTGCTAAAAAGCCTCCTTAGCCGAAAAAAGTTTGGAAATCAAACAACAAAATAAAGGAGAAAAATTATGTTTGAAAATTTTAAAGTCTTTGAAACCACCTTTGCAGGTGAAAAAATCCAATTTGAAACAGGCAAAATGTGCGGTCTTTCCAATGCTTCCTGCTTAGTTCGTTACGGCGAAACAACAGTGCTTGTTAATGTAACCGCTTCACAAAAACCAAGGGATGGAATAGATTTCTTTCCACTCTCAGTTGATTTTGAAGAAAAGCTATACGCTGCAGGTAAAATCCCAGGCTCTTTCCTAAAAAGAGAGGGTAGACCATCTGAAAAAGCAGTGCTTGCTTCCCGCGTGGTAGATAGACCAATCCGCCCATTATTCCCCTCCGACATGAGAAACGATTGCTCGGTTGTTATGACAGTTATGTCCACCGACCAAGACCATTCCCCTGAAATTGCAGGTATGGTTGGTACATCTTTCGCACTTTCAATATCCGACATCCCATGGAATGGCCCTCTTGCAGGTGTAAATGTGGGTTATGTTGACGGCGAAATTATCGTTAACCCAAATGCTGAACAAAGAGCAGCTTCTAAATTAAGCTTAATAGTTGCAGGTACTGGTGAAAAGGTATGCATGATTGAGTGCGGCGCAGAAGAAGTTGATGAAGAAGTGATGATGAAAGCCATCGAGCTCGGACATGAAGAAATCAAAAAAATGGTTACCTTCATCAAGGGTGTACAGGCTGAAATAGGCAAAGAAAAATTCACATTCGAGTCAAAACAAGTTGACCCTGAAATGTTTGAAGCTATAAAAGAATTTGCTTCCGAAAAAGTTAAGGCTTCTCTTGATACCGATGATAAAAACGAGAGAGATGCAAGACTATCCCCTGTAATCACAGAAATTCATGAAAAATTCGATGATGTTTACCCAGAAAGAGGCGCTGAAATAGACGAGTGCATCTACAAACTTCAAAAATACATTGTTAGAAGATGGCTGCTCGACGAAGGCAAGCGTGTGGATGGCAGAGGAATGGACGAAATCAGACCACTTGATGCAGAAGTTGCACTGATTCCTCGTGTTCATGGCTCGGGTATGTTTACAAGAGGACAAACACAGGTTCTCACAATAGCAACACTTGGCGCAATGCGTGAAGCACAGCTTCTCGACGGCATCGACGAAGAAACAAGCAAACGCTATATGCACCACTACAATTTCCCATCCTACTCAGTAGGTGAAACAAGACCTTCAAGAGGCCCGGGCAGAAGAGAAATAGGACATGGTGCACTTGCAGAAAGAGCACTCGAGCCTGTAATCCCTCCTGTTGAAGAATTCCCATACTCATTCAGACTTGTTTCCGAAGTACTATCCTCAAACGGTTCTACTTCACAGGGTGCAATTTGTGGCTCCACACTTGCACTTATGGATGCAGGTGTACCAATTAAAGCGCCTGTTGCAGGTATCTCCTGTGGTCTTATCACAGAGGGCGACAGATGGATGACAATGCTCGATATCCAAGGTCTTGAAGATTTCTTCGGCGATATGGACTTTAAAGTGGGCGGTACACACACAGGTATCACAGCTATACAGGTTGACATTAAAAACGACGGTTTAACACTTGAAATAATCAGAGAAGCTTTAGAAAAATGCCGCAAAGCAAGACTTCACATCTTAGATGATGTTATGCTAAAGGCTATACCACAGACAAGGGAAGAGCTCTCTAAATACGCACCTAAGATGTTAACACTAACAATCCACCCAGACAAAATTAGAGAAGTAATTGGCTCGGGCGGTAAGGTAATTCAGAAAATCAGTGCTGACTGCGGAGTTAAGATCGACATCGAAGACGATGGCAAGGTGTTTGTATCGGGTATCGACATCGAAAACACAAGACGCGCTGTAATGATTATCGAAACCATCGCAAAAGACCCTGAAGTAGGCGCTATCTACAAAGGTAAAGTTACAAGACTTATGAATTTCGGCGCATTCGTTGAAATTGCACCTGGTAAAGAAGGACTTGTGCATATATCCAAGCTTGCTGAAGAGCGTGTAGCTAAGGTTGAAGATGTAGTAAACATCGGAGATGAAATCTTAGTAAAGGTTACAGAAATAGATGACCAAGGCAGAATTAATCTGTCCAGAAAAGACGCTTTAGCAGCAGTTGAAGCTAAAAAACGCAAAGACTAATAGCGGAAATAGGACTCTCACCAATGGCAAACCGCACAAATTAATTCTACTTTATAATTTTACCCCCGCCTGTGGCGGGGGCAAAACTGTAAATAGTATACAGTTTAGCAAATTGATAAAATAATACGACATCCCGTATTTAAAACAAGAAACCAAAATGATGAATGTAATTTGTTTTAGCAAAGACTAACCTCCGCCTTTTTCATATCTCCCCCCACCCCAATAAATGGATGAAAAATATGAAAAAGCACGGAATAGAAATTGTTATCAACAATGAACTATATCTAAATTTATTTATATTAGGAGTGATACGCTTTGGGCGATGGTCCGATAATGTATGTTGTGCTCATACTACTCATACTCTGCTCTGCATTTTTCTCAGGAATTGAAACAGCTTTTTCCTCAGTGAATAAGCTAAGGCTCAAAAACTATGCCGAAAACGGTATGAAGAGGGCGGAAACAGCACTTGAAATTGCAGAGAACTTCGATAAGGCTCTATCTACAATACTTGTAGGAAATAATGTGGTGAATATTTCCACAGCTTCGATTGCTACAATACTTGCAACCGATATATTCGGCGCAAGTGGTGTGGCAATAGCGACAGGTGTGACGACTGTTTTTGTGCTTATTTTTGGTGAGATACTTCCAAAAAGTTATGCTAAAGAAAATAGTGAACAGGTTGCACTGGCAACAGCAGGTATTTTAAAGTTTCTAATCAAAATACTCTCACCAATAGTATTTTTCTTTATCAAATTAAAAGATTTGATGAGTAAATATATGAACAAAGGGGAAAATAGCCCTTCGGTGACGGAGCAAGAGCTCATGTATATTATAGAAACAATCGAAGAAGAGGGTGTGCTAAACGAGCAAGAAAGCGAGCTTGTGCAGTCCGCTTTAGAGTTTGATGATACAACAGTGCAGGAAGTGCTAACACACAGGGTTGATGTCTCTGCAATAGATGCTGACGACCCAATTGATGAAATCATTAGCACGGTGATTGCAGAAGGATTTAGCCGTATGCCGGTATATGAAAAAAATCTCGACAATATCATAGGGATACTTATGACGAGGGAGATTTTAGAAGCGGTGATAGCAGGGCAGGAAGTGGAGCTTAGAAAGTATCTACATAAGCCTGTCTATGTGCACAAAACTAAAAGAATAAGCAGTCTCCTCACAGAATTTAAAAAGCAAAAAAGCCATATAGCAATAGTGCGTGACGACTACGGCGGCACACTTGGCATAGTAACTATGGAAGATGTACTTGAAGAGCTTGTGGGCGAGATTTGGGATGAAGATGAGGATGCAGATAATAAATTCCTACAAATAGCTCCAAACTACTATTCAGTAAACGGGGATATGAATATCTACGACTTATTTGAAGAGCTTGAAATAGAGCATAAAAACTTTGAGAGTGAGTATAATTCTGTTAGTGGTTGGGCACTGGAAATGCTAAAACACATTCCTGAAGTAGAAGAAAGCTTTAATTACAAAAACCTTAAGGTGACAATTAAAGTCATGGATGATATGCGTATCAGACAGGTGGATGTGGAGAAAGTTTCCGAGGAATAAATGCAAAACATAACATAATGCTTATAATAGGCAACCTTTTAGCAAAAGAGAATGAAATGAATGATAAGATGGATAGTATAATCAGCAAAAGCTGTATACTATCCATCTTTTTTAGTGAAAACTACTCCAATAAAATCAGTATAATTTCGTTAGCTCATCTATAATTTGGTGATGAAAAGTTTACAATATTGCAGGAAATCGTACAAATCTATTGACTTATTCGACAAAATTCGATATAATATGGTAAAAATATTGTTAAAATATTAGAAAAATTATGCAATATTTACCAATTAATTAACACGAAGCTGTACTTGCGATTTATTACAATTCTACCAATGTACGCAGTAACAGATGAATTAAGGAGGATACTAAAATGAAAAAGCCCCTATGCATTGCCACTATTTTTTGCATGATAATAGCAATTTCAACGCCTTTTTTAGTTTTCAAAGCAGAAGCTGACACTAATACAGCTGTAACTCCAATTGCATATACCGAGCCTATACGAGTGGGCTACTACTCGACCTTTGACGATATGATTGTAGATATTGATAGCAAAAACAATAAAGGCTATGGATATGAAGTTTTACAAAAAATGTCCGAGAGGAGCGGTTTGCAATTTGAATTTGTGCCAATTGCTGATAGTATGATAGAAGCTGTTAGAAGTGGTTATGTAGATGTGGGCGGATTTAATACGCGAAATGACGAGAGAAGAGAGCTTGTGCATTATTCAGAAAACCCATATACAAAAACATATATTGCGCTTATGTCGTCCGATATGGATATTCGTTATGCGGATGTAAGTGCTATTGATGGGAAAAATGTAGCTGTATATGATGAAAATGTTGGAGTGGAAGTGCTCAATAAATTTTGTGAAGATAATAATATTAGTGTAAATTATCTTTATGGCGAAACAGAAACATACATGGAGCAAGAAGCTGATTTATTCATAACATATTCCGAGGACCCATCCTCACATGATTTAAATAATATATTAAATCTTGGTGTATATAATTTATACTTAATAACAAGTTTAGAAAACACAGAGCTCATGGACATAATAGATGAGGCATATTTAGAGATTATCCACACTGAGGGGAATTTCTTCATGGAGCTTGAAGAAAAATATCTTTCGGATAATATAGAAATCAGCCACCGAGGGCTCACAATCAGAGAATCTGAAATATTAAAGCAAAGGCCACTGGAAGTGGGATATGCCACAGGTTTTTCTCCGATATCCTACACAAATGACGAGGGAGAAGCGGACGGTGTGATGGTGGATGTTTTAAAAAAATTCGCAGAGCGCTATGGGTTTGAAGTGAATTATCACCCATATAGCATTACAGACGCACAGGATAGTTACAAAGATTTTGATATCCTTCTCACACTCTACGGAAATGAAACCGGCGAATATGAAAATTACGCATTTAGTGAGCCATTTTATGAGATACCGATATATGCAGTAATAAACAATAATATTTTAGATACAACCGCAACGCACGAAATATTTGCATCCAATGTCAAGATAGGATCATTGCCATACCAAACAGTTGATTTTGATGCTTACTTAAATGCTGCCCCGAACTCAGAATTTGTTTTCTACACCGATTGGCACGAGCTCCTTGACGGCTTTGCAGCAGGCGATACAGATATGCTAATCTGCACCGAAAGTGCGACTACATATACCGAAATATACTTTGATGATTTAAACACATCAACTATTCATACCGATGGTGCGGTGCCAATGCAGTTTTTAATAAATGATGATATTGCAGATGAGTATGTGCCAATATTTAATGTTATGGCGGACAAATTTTCAGAACGAGAGTATAGAGCGATAATAGAAAGCAATTCAAACGACGCTCTTCCAAGTAATGAAACCGGATTTATGGAGTTTGTCACCGATTATTGGTACTATTTCGCAATGTTATTTATTATCACTGCCGCAGCATTTATAGCACTGTATTACAGGGAACAAGTCAACAAGAGAGAAGCACTTATACAATCTTACAACACAGACCCACTTACAGGCCTTATCGCAATTCAGAGGTTTAGGGAAGCCGTGAATGAAAAATTAGCGGATGCAAAACCGGGAGAATATGAGATGATATCTTTTGATATCAATATGTTTAAGACCATCAATACCCATTTTAGCGCAGATAGAGGGACGAGTGTTATAGTAGCTATTGGAGATGCACTTAAAAAGGCATTAGAGAATACCTCGGCGTTAGTTAGCAGAAGAACGGGCGACCAATTCTTGATATTCAGGCATGTAAATGACGGTGGTGAAATTCGCCAGCTTTATAGTAGTCATATACTACCTGCAATCGAGGATAGCATAAGCCAAAAATATAAAATATCTATGGCATTTGGTAATGTTATCGCAAATGATGTAAAGATAAAAGGGACTTCGCTCATAGGGCAAGCGGACAATGCGAGAGTGGCAGGTAAGAATGCACACACCACAACATTTACAACATTTGATGATAAGATGCGCAAGCGGTATGAAGACAAAATCAATATCACTTTCCGCATGGAGCAGGCACTGAAGGAGCGTGAGTTTGTTGTTGAATATCAACCTAAAATTGATTTTAGCACCTTAAAAGTCGGTGGCGCTGAGGCACTTGTACGCTGGACACCAAGGCTTGGCGAAAAAATATATCCCGATGAATTTATTCCGGTGTTCGAAGAAAATGGTTTTATTTCATATTTAGATATGTATGTTTTAGAAGATGTTTGCAAATTTATTAAAGAAAATGATAGGAAAATGCAGTTGCCCCGCATTTCAGTTAATTTATCTGCGCATACAATACTTGCAGAGAATATTATACCCCGTGTGAATAATATTCTTGAAAAATATGGAGTTAATCCTGAGGCGATAGAGCTTGAAATTACTGAAAGTGCAGTTGAAACAAATGTAGATCAATTCCTTGCCGTGGTTAAAATGTTTAAAGCATGTGGATTTGCAATCTCAATTGACGATTTCGGTGCAGGAGTATCCTCTCTTAATAGGCTTTCAGCTATCGAGGCAGATGTATTAAAGCTCGATAAGGCGTTTTTCGACCTCAAGGGACAGGGCGCAAAAAGTACAGTTGTTGTTACAGATGTAATAAGCATGGCAAAACATCTAAATATGCAAGTTGTGGCAGAAGGAGTGGAAACTGCTGCACAAGCGATATGGTTAAGAGATATAGGGTGTGACTATGCGCAGGGCTACTACTTTGCAAGACCTATGAACGAGAAGGATTTTAAAGATGTACTCACTGAGAAAAAGATATATACAATTAGTTTATTATAATGCAGGTATTATCACAAATAATATCCTAAGATAAAAAGCATCTGCCCCTTCTTACCTATGGTGAGGAGGGGTAGATGCTTTTTAATAGGAGGGTAGTGTTAATTTTTTAACATTTATCAATAATATGATAAAAAATAGACTATTTATACATCTAAATCCCATCAATATGCGTTAACTCATATAAGATAGTAGTATAAAATATAAAAAACATATTTACTTTTTTGGAATAATTTATTAAAATGTAATTAGTGATTTGTATAATAGGGAGATAAGATAGAATTTTCCGTGCTCTACATAAAGCTATTGTGGAGCAATTTTTATTATAACTACTTAAAATACCTACACAATTAGAATTTTACCCAAAACGCAAGCGGAGCTTATGTAATTAAAATAACAGGAGCATTAAATATGCAAAATATAAAAGAGAATATCTTAGAAATAAAAAATATCAGCAAAAGCTTTGCAACAGCACGCGTACTTGATAATATAAATCTCGAGGTAAAGTCGGGTGAGTTTATAACTTTACTCGGTTCGAGCGGATGCGGAAAAACCACCCTGCTTCGTATTTTAGCAGGACTTGAAACACCCGACCGCGGTGCAGTGCTATTGCAAGGGGAAGATATTACCGAGCGGCCTGCCAATAAGCGTGATATGAGCATGGTCTTTCAAAACTATGCACTTTTTCCCCACATGAATGTGGCGGCAAACATTGCTTACAGCTTAAAACTTAAAAAGGCAACCAAGGAAGAAATGCAGAATGCAGTGGAGCACGCACTGTCTTTAGTGCGTTTAGAGGGTTATGAAAAAAGAATGCCATCCGAGCTCTCAGGCGGTCAACGCCAAAGGGTGGCAATAGCAAGAAGTATAGTGAGCAAGCCAAAGTTACTGCTTTTAGATGAGCCACTCGGAGCTTTGGACTTACAGCTTCGCAGACAGATGCAAACAGAATTAAAACGCCTGCAAAAACAGCTTGGAATTACATTTATTTATATTACGCACGATCAAGAAGAAGCACTTAATATGTCAAGTCGCATAGCAATTATGCGTGAGGGAAGATTTGAGCAAATAGGCACCCCGACCGACATTTACGATAAACCCGAAACATCATTTGTGGCAAGCTTTGTCGGCAGTTCAAATTTATTTGAGGGCACAGTTGAAAGCATTAATAGCGATGAGGGCACCATGAAGGTAGTCTGTAAGGATGGTGTTGTCAATGCTATAACCGCCACCCACCACTTTGAGATAGGGGAAAATGTCCGACTTGCAGTGCGCAGTGAAAATATCGGATTTAAGGTGAGGGATCGTGCATGCGATTTAGTTGCCGTAGTCAGTGAAAAAATGTTTACAGGCGGACAGCTCAGGCTTTCGCTTCAAACAGAGAGTGGAGTGGATATTATCGTGAGCCGCCATGGAATAGACAGTGATATAGATATTGGTGGCACACTATGTCTTACATGGAAAGCAGAACATGCGATACCCGTTGATGTAAATTTGGCAAAGTCGGAAAGAAGTCATGAACAAAAACAGATTGCAGAGGGGTGAAAAAGCGTTGACTAAAAAATCTAAAAGCCTCTGGCTGATGCTTTTACCCCTATATCTATTTACGCTTATCTTTGTAGCAGGGCCGCTTATTTATATGATATATATAAGCTTTATGACACCGAGCGAGGGATGGGGTGTAATACATCAGTTTAGCACGAAAAGCTATATAAATATACTTGATCCCGTATATTTAAATACTTTTACAGAATCTTTAAAACTCGCAGTTATCAGTACATTTTTTGTTGTACTTATAGGATACCCTTTCGGATATTTTATGGCACGCCTCACAAATAAAGGCAAAAAGCTTATGATGATGCTTATAATGATACCCTTTTGGACTAATAGCCTTATTAGACTTTATGGGTGGATAATAGTCCTCAGAGCAAATGGCACTTTAGACAGTGCGCTGATGTTTTTAGGCATAACCGATGCACCGCTAAAGCTTCTATATACATATCCTGCCGTAGTTGTTGGGATGGTGTATGCGCTCTTGCAGTTTATGATACTCAGTGTTTACTCAAGTGCGGAGAAGATGGACTGGAATCTCGTGGAGGCGGCAAGAAATCTTGGGGCAACACGCACACAAGCCTTTTTAAGCATAACTCTAAAGCTCACCATGCCAGGGTTACTATCGGGCATTATCCTCACCTTCATTCCGAGTATGGGGCTCTTTTTTATTGCCGATATCCTTGGAGGAAATAAAGTGGTGTTAGTTGGTAGCCTAATACAGGACCAGTTATTAAAAGCCCACAACTGGCCATTTGCGGCGGCACTTGCAGTTTTGCTAATGCTCTTTACCACCCTTTTGATTTCGCTTTATAAGCGTATAACCAAAAGCGATAGTTTGGAGGGCTTAGTGTGATGAATAATGTAGTTTCAAGGAAAAAAAGCTCTAAAATAAAGTTCTCCCATATATATTTGGCGGTAGTAACTTTGCTTATCTATCTACCCATAGTGCTTGTAATTATATACTCTTTTAACGAAAGCAAAATCTCAAGCATCTGGGGAGGGTTTTCACTCAAATGGTATAGGGAGCTATTTAGTGATGAAGAAATGTTCATCGCTTTGCGAAACAGCATAGTTTTAGCGGCATCTTCAAGCACTGCGGCGGCAGTTATCGGCACACTTGCTGCGGTGGGTTTTACAAAAATTAAGACTAAAACACGAAGCCCAATAGAATTTCTTACCATGCTGCCCATAATGATACCCGAGATTATTTTAGCCATGGTGTTTTTGGTTTTTTTCTCGCTGTTGGGTCTACCATTTGGAATGACTACACTCATTATCGGCCACACTACCTTTTGCATCCCATATATATACATGCTTGTTAAAGCAAGGCTTGTGGGTATGGATAAGAGCTTAGTTGAGGCTTCGAAAGATTTAGGAGCAGGAGAAATACGCGCATTTTTCGACATTACATTCCCACTGCTATTCCCAGCCATTTTGAGTGGTATGTTACTTAGCTTTGCGATGAGCTTTGACGATGTAATCATAAGCTTATTTGTAACCGGTGTAAATGTGAATACCCTGCCGATAAAAGTATATACCCAACTTAGAACGGGTGTAACACCCGAAATTAACGCCCTGTGCACACTAATGCTTGCGGCAACAATACTGCTTGTTATTTTGAGCAACCTTATAGCGCGCTCAAATTACAATAAATAAAATGCTTATGTTCGAAAGAATAAAAAGCCAAAAAGGAGAAGATATATGAAAAAACTAATTTGCATGGCACTGACTTTAGCTTTAGCACTCAGTTTTTTGACTGCATGTAGCCAGAGTGAGCAGCCATCAGAACCAGCAGAGGACACATCTGCACCCCAAGAGGCTGGAGAGCTAAATTTATTTACATGGGAGGGAATGTTTCCCCAAGAAGTGCTTGATGCATTCACCGAAGAAACAGGCATAAAGGTAAATTACTCAAGCTTTGATACCAATGAAACAATGCTATCCCGTCTTCAAGCTGCCGAGGGTGGCGACTACGACCTTATAATCGCAGACGATTATATCAGTGAAACTGTAATAGCTGAAGGGCTTGCAATGGAAATTGATAAATCACTAATCCCTAATTTAGCAAATGTAAACCCAATGTACCAAGGTCAATTCTTTGATCCAGAGGATAAATACACAGTACCGCACGGCGCAGGCGTTCAAACAATAGTATACAACCCTGCAACTGTGGACATAGAGATAAACGGCTACGCTGATTTATGGAATCCTGCTTTAGAAGACAATCTTGCTGTAATAGGAAATTACAGAGTAATAAACGGTATGGCGCTAAAAGTATTGGGTGAGAGCTATAATACCACCGACATCGCCACAATAGAAGCGGCGGGCGAAAAGCTAAACGAGCTTGCACCAAATATCAGACTTATAAAAGATGACAATCTGCAAGACGACATAATCTCGGGTGAAGTTTCTGCCGCAGTAATGTACACAAGTCAGGTGACAATGGCAGTGCTTGCAAATCCTGAGCTTGAGGTAGTATACCCTACCGAGGGAGTTGGATTTGGACTAATAGTGCAGTTTATACCTACAAACGCTCCAAATTCCGATGCCGCTCATGCATTTATCGACTTTATTCTTCGCCCAGAAATGGGCAAGCAAAGCTTTGAATGGCTTGGATATTACTGCACAAACATGGCGGCTGATGAACTTATAGCTGATGAATTTAAACCATTCTTAACAATTCCAGCAGAGTTTAACAGTGAAACCGAAATGATTCAAAATATCAGCGCAGAAGCAGATGAAGCACATGTAAAAGTGTGGACAGAATTTAGAACTCTGAGCGGACAATAATTTTACAGCCCTACTCCACCAAGAGGTGGGGTAGGGCTGTCAGATTGCAGAGATAGTCTGCAATCTGTGAGACTAAAGAGAAAAGATGAAGGACAAGGAGCAAAACTTTTAAATAAGCGAGTAATACGAGGGTATATGAGCGTAATTTGAAAGTTTTAGGTGACACAGTAAGCAAAAAA
>CAYJIJ010000035.1:2524-24507 GCA_964370185.1 uncultured Oscillospiraceae bacterium | reverse complement strand
CTTTGAAAATTTTGCACGATATCAATAAGTTCATTTGTAGATTTTACCCATTCAAATGTAAACCCATCAATCAAACAATCCTTTATATCGGTATATGGGTTAATTATTGGCAATGAATATGGATAAGCGATGCATTGCACTGTAATTTCTTGAAACCTCCAAGTTTTTCGCTCATAGTTTTTGCCGCTTTCACTCAAACAGGTATAATACTTTGCATAATCTACTGAATATTGAATATCCGTCATCAAATTCAGAAAAGAATCTCCATCCACTTCTTCATAATAATCTTTAAAAAAGCAATGGATGGATGGATTGAAATGAAGATATTGTAATAGTTCAAAGATATTGTAATGCGATAATACTTCTTTAAGTACAGTTAAATCACCAATAAATCTCCCAAACAAAGCAATCTCTTCTATATAAAAAAATAGTGCAGGTTTTTTTAAGAATACCTGTTTAATCCAGTCGACGGGGGGCAATTCATACTGCCCTAATAAACTAATAGCATTATATGAATTTTGTATAATCTCTGCATTTTTTTTCATTTCTTTCGGGATGACACTGCTACGCTCAGTATATGGAATACCATAGTAAAAAGATGTTGGGTAGTTAATAAAACGAGTCATTTCTATAAGTTTTTCAGGTGTTGTCTGAGAAAAAGTGAATGGCAGTGCCTCGCTCCAAATACTTTTAAACCCTCCAATTACTTTTTTCTTGACTAAATTATAATTTTGCAAAAAGAAAAATCCATAACATTATTTAAAAATATCGCGTTGCTCTGTAATATCTACTTTTGAAATTATGATATCATCAGCATTATAATAGGAAATATAGATATGCCCATTACCTAAATTGAATTTTAAACATTCCATTACAGGAAATGTGATATCAACATTTTCATTGCCTGACTGATTAAGTAACATTCTAAGTAAGCTATTAATATTTTTTGGATAACTTATGAGCTTAACCTGCTTTTCCTCACAAACAACATTCACTTGTAGCACTTCATCACTGTTATCACATTTTTTTAAGCAGTGATAACAGGTGAAATCAGAAATGTATCTGAGTGGCTTATTTGTTGGACTCATATTGCATTTCATTGTGTGTAGTGGGTATAGCTCTATTTCATCATTTAGCTCACTAAAATATGTGCTATTAGATGCTTCGTTTAAAAAAGTGATATATGCAAGTTGCTCTTTGCCACAATGTGGGCATACTACGACATGATTTATCATTTCGATATCCTCCATATCTATATTTTGAACTAAATAAAACCACTATTATTTTTGTTTAATTATGATTAGGGTATACGAAGCTTCGCTTGACAATGTCCACCATTATCATATAACCACTATTAAGTATTAGTATAAATTGTGATGTTAATATAGACATCCATTTCAATAAAGTTGTGTGATGAGATAAAAAACAGTTTTTATTATAAAAGTTTATAATAAAATTATACAGTTAGAGATGGACTTTAAAAGGTGCATTTATCACTTCACAATGAAATCATTTATAACTAAAATTATTTGTATTTATGTTTTAATACTAACTCTGTAAAAAACCCAAAATTACCCCTTTATTTAAATGAAAAAATATGATACAATAAAGAGTGTTTATTATAAAGCTTATCCCTTAAGCTCTAAGTGATAAACCACCTATAAAGATATTTACCCATAGTGAGGAATTACATGACTGACACTAATAAAACCTTTGCAGAGTTCTCAAAAATAATGCAAAGAGAATACAGCGAAAAAATAAATACTTATTTATTTGAAAAATATGAATCCCCACCGCTTGCATTTATACATACATTCGGCTGTCAGCAAAATATAAGTGACAGTGAACGAATTAGGGGAATGCTTTCAGAAGCGGGATATGGTTTTACCGAAGAGGTTAAAAATGCCTCGCTGATTTTGTATAACACTTGCGCCATAAGAGAGGGTGCACAGGATAAAATTTTTGGAAATGTGGGTGAGCTTAAAAAGCTTAAAAGTGAAAATCCCGATTTAGTAATTGCACTATGTGGATGTATGGTACAGCAAGGCGAGATAGTAGACAAGATTAAAAAAAGCTATCCCTTTGTTTCGCTGATATTTGGCACCCATGTAACCCACACGCTTCCACAGCTTTTATATACTGTGCTCACCGAAAACAGCAAGGTTATATCCACATCGAATGAAAATCTTAAAATATCCGAGGACATGCCCATTCACCGTGAGGATAAAGTAAGAGGGAATATTCCGATAATGTATGGTTGCGATAATTATTGCACATACTGCATTGTGCCCTATGTTAGAGGAAGAGAGAGAAGCAGAAGTTCGACGGAAATAATAAAAGAGGCTAAAATTTTAATAAATCAAGGCTATAAAGAGCTGATGCTTTTAGGGCAAAATGTAAATTCCTATGGCAAAGGTCTTGATGAGGATATTAATTTTTCAAAACTTCTTAAAATGATAAATGCTCTTGAAGGGGATTTCACCATTAGATTTATGACATCCCATCCAAAGGACTGCACCACCGAGCTTATCGACACAATAAGCGAATGTGAAAAAGTGTGCAGGCAAATTCATCTTCCAATACAGTCTGGAAATAACCGAGTTTTACAGCTTATGAACAGAAAATACACTAAAGAAAATTATATAAAATTAGTAAATTATGCAAAGAAAAAAATCCCCGACATCACATTTTCAAGTGATATTATAGTAGGTTTCCCAGGGGAGAGCTATGAGGAGTTTTGCGATACTCATGAGCTGATAAAAGAAATAGGATTTACCCAGCTGTTCACATATATATACTCTCCAAGACCTGGCACTGCGGCGGCACTTTTTGAGGATAATTTGCCACACAGCGAAAAGAGTAAAAGGCTAAATGAGCTCATAGCCACACAGGCAAAAATCACGGCAGAGTTTAATAAAAGCCTTATAGGTAAAGAACTTACAGTTTTAGTGGACGGCACAAAATGGTCGGATTCCTCATACCTCACGGCGAGAACAGTGCATGGCACACTCACCGAAATTAAAGGGGATAGAAACAATATAGGTAACTATGTTCGTGTGCAGATAACAGGTGCAAGGAATACCCTTGTCACAGGCGAAATAGTACATGGTCATTAAATATAAAATATAAAAGGAGCACAAAAATGGACGCAATTTTAAAAGCGAGAGAACTTGGCAAAGCAATACAAGAGGACGCAAGATACAAAGCATATGTAAAAGCATCTGAAGCAAATGAAAAAGACGATGCACTAAAAGCAAATATCGAAAAGTTTAATGAGCTTAGAATGAAAATCAATGATGAAATTCAAAAGCCAGAAAAAGATGAAGCACTTTTAGCTACACTTGATAACGAAATTAAAACCCTTTACGGCGAAATAATGGCAACACCTGCAATGTCTGCATTTAATGAAGCTAAGCAGGAACTTGATGTACTGCTAAATCATATCAATGCAATTATTTCAGGCTCATGCGACGGACAAAACCCTGACGAAATTGACGAAGTTGCCGCTTGTAGCGGAAGCTGTTCTTCTTGCGCAGGATGCTAATATAAATATCTGAAAACTTACCGCAAGTGGATTATATTAAAGGTAAGTATAATAACACCTGTTTTCTATATATCTTCCCCTGCCTACGGTGGGGGAAGATATATGGATATATTTGTTTTAGACATGCCTGACACCAGCAATATTACACTTGTTAAATAGATTTATTAAAGGAGAAATTACCATGGCGGCTTTTTCCCCTATGATGAGGCAGTATTTTGAAATTAAAGAAAAACACAAAGAGCACATTTTGTTCTTTCGCTTAGGCGATTTTTACGAAATGTTTTTTGACGATGCATTAAAAGCTTCGAAAGAGCTTGAATTAACACTCACAGGCAGGGAATGTGGGCAAGAAGAGCGCGCGCCAATGTGCGGAGTGCCCCACCACAGCTGCGAGGGATATATTGCACGCCTTATTAAAAAAGGTTATAAAGTGGCGATATGCGAGCAGGTGGAAGACCCTAAGGACACCAAGGGCATCGTAAAAAGAGAGGTCGTAAGAATAATCACACCGGGCACGCTTATAGAGGCAAATATGCTCGATGAGAATGTCAATAATTTTATCGGTTCGATATACTTTTCAAAGGACAGATATGGGCTTGCAGTGAGCGATATTTCCACTGGTGAAGTAAAATTAACTGAATTTATCGACAAAGATGATCAAAAGATTAAAAATGAGCTTTCAAGGTTTGCACCAAGCGAAATAATATTTAATGATGAATTTCTCACACGAAAAGAAGTGGGAACATTTATCAAGGATAAAATTATATGCTCAGCAGAGGTTTTAGAGGAAAAAGAGTATTTGAAGGGTGATGTTTTATCCCTCGCAGGTGAATATTTTGGGCTGGACTCGGTAGCACAGCTCTCGGTGGAGGGTGAATACGAGCTTGCGCAAAAAGCACTGTTAGGGCTTTTTCTCTACATAGAAAAAACACAGAAAAATGCACCAATAAGGCTAAATGCTTTAAATATATACAGCGAAAATCAGTATATGAACCTTGATGCAAATACAAGGAGAAATTTAGAGCTCACAGAAACAATGATTTCTAAAGAGAAAAAAGGCTCGCTTCTATGGGTAATAGATAAAACAAAAACACCGATGGGCAAGCGTTTTTTAAGGGCAAATTTAGAAAAACCACTCATCAACCCCACGGTGATTAATAAAAGGCTAAACGCTGTTTCAGAACTTTTTGAACAGCCGATTTTAGCGGACGATTTATCCGAGCAATTATCGGGCATATATGATTTAGAACGCCTGATGACACGCATAATTTACGGCACCTCGGGTCCCAGAGAGCTAAAAGCACTCGAATATTCCGCCAGAAAGCTACCCTTTATCAGGGAGAGCATATCAAATTGCACCACCTCATATTTAAAAGAAATTCACGACCTTATAGACCCACTTGAGGACATAGCAAATTTAATAGAATCCGCCATTAAAGAAAACCCACCACTGAGCACAAAGGATGGGTATGTGATAAATGATGGATACAGTAGGGAACTCGACGAAATGCGCTCACTTCTCGCAGATGTGCACGGCATACTTGCAGGAATTGAGCAGACAGAGCGTGAAAACACTGGGATTAAAACGCTAAAAATAGGATATAACAAAGTCTTTGGATACTATATAGAGATTACAAAAAGCTATATCTCCCAAGCGCCCGATAGCTATATAAGAAAACAAACTCTCGCCAATTGCGAAAGATACATAACTCCCGAACTCAAAGAGCTTGAAGAGAGAATTTTGGATGCACAAAACAATATGCTCGCCACAGAGCAAAATTTGTTTGAAGAGGTTAAAACTGCAATTGCACTGAATTTAAACAGGGTATCCAAAACAGCAAATGCTATATCTCAACTTGATTTTTATCTATCACTTGCAAAGGTAGCTTCAGAAATGGACTACACTAAGCCGATAGTAAACATGAGCGATAATATCATAATAAAAGAGGGTAGGCATCCCGTGGTGGAGGCTATTTCTTCTCTGCCATTTGTTGCTAATGAAACATATCTAAACAATAAGAAAAATCAAATTGCGGTTATCACTGGGCCTAATATGTCAGGTAAATCAACCTATATGAGACAAACAGCACTTATAGTGCTACTGGCACAGATAGGCTCGTTTGTGCCTGCAAAATCCGCTGAAATAGGAATTGTTGATGGCATTTTTACCCGTGTGGGAGCAAGCGACGATTTAACCTCGGGGCAGTCCACTTTTATGGTGGAGATGAACGAAGTGGCGTCAATACTAAAAAATGCTACCGCCAAGAGTTTGCTAATACTTGACGAAATCGGCAGAGGTACCTCCACATATGATGGAATGAGTATTGCGAGGTCGGTAATAGAATACCTTGCTACCACAAAGAAAATTGCGGCGAAAACACTCTTTGCCACCCATTATCATGAGCTTGTAGAGATGGAAGAGCAGTTTGATGTCATTAAAAATTATCACATTGCCGCAAAGAAGCGCAAGGATGATATAGTCTTCCTTAGAAAGATAGTTCCAGGCGGCACCGACGATAGCTATGGTATCGAAGTGTCAAAACTTGCAGGGATACCTGATAAGATTATAAATAGAGCGTATGAAATTTTAGAAACTCTTGAAAATAGCGAGAGTAATAAAAATATTTCAAAACACAGTGAAAGCCCTAAAGAATTACTAAATGATAGTCAAATATCTTTTGCCAATACACAAATGGACACGCTCACAAAAATGATTAAAAACATGGATGTAAATACCCTCACACCGATAGAAGCACTAAATAAATTGTATGAAATAAAGAAAATGGTAGACTAAACACGGAAAAATATCCGTCATCTCCCATTCTCCACAACTTATAAAGGAGAAAAAGGAAGAAAGCAAATAAGATATTTGACTTATCTTAACTTAAGAATACCGACTAATTTCAAAAGAGGTACTAATGGCTAAAATAATTGTCTTAGATAAACAAGTAGCGGAGCTAATAGCGGCAGGGGAAGTGGTGGAAAGACCCTCCTCGATAGTCAAAGAGCTCATAGAAAATGCGATAGATGCAGGGGCAAGTAAAATCACCGTCGAAATTAAAGGCGGTGGGATAAAATATATACGTGTCACCGATGATGGCATGGGCATTGAGAAAGACGAGATACCCACAGCCTTTATTCGCCATGCTACAAGTAAGGTTAAGACAAAAGAGGACTTAGAAGAGATACTCACCTTTGGATTTAGGGGGGAAGCACTCCCCTCAATAGCTGCTATGTGCAGAGTGGAGCTAATCACTCGCACCCATGATAACCCTGTGGGGAGTAGGTATGTTATAGAAGGTGAAAAAGAGGGTGTGCTATCCGAGATAGGTGCGCCAGTGGGTACTTCGCTTATAGTAAGAGATGTATTTTTTAACACCCCTGCAAGGCTTAAATTCTTAAAAAAGGATAGCTATGAGGGCAGTAATATACAGGCGATAGTAGAGCGAATTGCGCTTATTAATACCCATGTAGCGTTTAAGCTTATAAAAGATAATCAAACCGTACTTGCCTCACCAGGAAACGGCGATTTAAAATCAGCAATTCATTGTGTTATGGGACGTGAATTTGCAAAGGATTTATTAGAGGTTTCATACAGCGAGGGTGCACTGAGTGTGAGCGGCTATATAACCTCACCAAACTCTTCAAGAGCAACAAGGGCGATGCAGTGCTTCTACATAAATAGCAGATATATAAAGAGCAAAACCTGTATAGCGGCAGTTGAGGATGCATTTAAAGGGAAACTGATGACGGGGAGATTTCCGGGCTGTATACTAAATGTGACCATACCACCGGGCACAGTGGATGTAAATGTACACCCTGCAAAAACCGAGGTGCGTTTTTCGGAAGAGGGAAGCGTGTATAATTTAGTTTACTCAGCCGCAAAATCTGCACTTGAAAACTATTCCTCCGCTCTTTTAATAAGAAACGAGGAAAAGAAAGCAAAGCCTGCAATAACTCCATTTGCCTTAAAGGATTTTGATAGAAGTGAAAATCAATTTGCTTTTCAAAAGGAAGCATATAGCAAAAAGGTGATTACCGAGGAAATAAAGCCACAGCAAATAGCGGTTAAACCGAGTGGAGAAAGAATTACCCCAAGCAAGCTACAAATTACGCCCTCGGTTAATTCTATGGATAAAGAATGGGATGAAAAAGTAGAATATATAGCCGCATCGAGTACGGTGGGGTATAGCACTAAAAATATCAAAGAAGAAATCGTATATGATACTAAAATAGATATTACTAAAGAAATAAAACCCGATATTACACAAGAAAAATTAGAAGATATAAAAGAAATTCCTCAAAACTTAATAGAGGAAATAGCCGAAGTTAAAAGTGAGGACATAAGAGTAATCGGGGAGCTTTTGCAAACATATATCTTAGTGGAAAAAAGCAGTGGGATGATATTAATTGATAAACATGCCGCACATGAAAGTGCACTTTATAATAAACTTAAATCCTCCGAGTACACGGAGAGTCAGCAACTGCTATCCCCACTAACACTTCAATTAAACCATGAGGAAATAGCAGTGTTTGATGGGTGTGAAAGCGAGCTTTTACGCCTTGGAATAGAAGCGGAGAGATTTGGCAGTAATGCGGTTATAGTAAGAGGAGTGCCCACAATGCTTTCCAGTGAGCAAACTGTCGAAGTGCTAAAAGAGCTTGTATCAAAGCCATTTAGAAAGGATTTTCTGCCCAAAGTACTCGACGAGCTATACCACAGCATGGCTTGTAAGGCCGCTATAAAGGCGGGGAATTTAACAGGTGCTGATGAACTTAAATTCATTGCAGAATTAGTGGGAAATGATAATAATATAAGCCATTGCCCCCATGGCAGGCCTGTTACAGTGGAGCTGAGTAAGGGTAAGATTGAAAGGATGTTTGGCAGGAGTGTATAATAGCGAGCAAATACCAATAGTGGTAGTAATAGGACCCACCGCCTCGGGCAAAACAAAGCTTGCGGTGGACATAGCAAAAAAATATGATGGCGAAGTAATTTCCGCCGATTCAATGCAGATATATAAATATCTTTCAGTTGGAACAGCAAAACCCACCGAAGAAGAAATGCAAAACATACCGCATCATTTGATAGACTTCATAGAGCCCGATACAACATTCAGCGTGGCTCAGTTTTGCAAACTCGCCAAAGAAAAAATTGCAGAAATTCACAGTAGAGGAAAGCTTCCTATAATAGCAGGGGGCACGGGATTATATATTAATTCACTCATTGAGAATGTGGCGTTTTCCCATATTGGGCAGGATGAAGAGATAAGAAATGAGCTCTACGACTACGCTAAAATAAACGGCAATGAGAAGCTTTTCGAGCAGCTTTTAGAAATTGACCCCGAAATATCTAAATCCATGCATTATAATAACCTACCCAGAGTGGTAAGGGCAATTGAGATATATAGGCTAACAGGGGAGAATATGACTTCCCATGTAAAAAAGTCTAAACTAAAACCTACTGAGTATAATTCACTGCTGATAGGGCTTAACTACACAAATCGACAAACACTCTATGATAGGATAAATTATAGAGTTGATTTAATGATGGAAAATGGACTTTTAGAGGAAGCAAAGGAGCTTTTTGGCGGCAAATACAGCGGTACGGCACTTCAGGCGATTGGCTACAAAGAGTTCTATGATTTTTTATACAACGATGCACCGCTTTTAGAATGTGTTGATAAAATTAAGATGGAATCACGCCGCTATGCAAAAAGACAGCTCACATGGTTTAGGCGAAACGAAGCGATTAACTGGCTTTATATTGACGAAATAGATAGCTATGAAGAGCTTTTTAGCCGTGCTAAGCTAATGGTGCAAAAGCATTTATCTCAGTAATTTGATATTGATAGGCTGCCATTTTTATCATGGTATAAATGTGAGATAGCAGTCAAAGTTTTTTAGACGGCGATTTTAAGGATGTGAAATTTTGAAAAGTATTACGGATAGATTACTCATACTGTTTATTTCAGTGTTTTTGCTGAGTTATGCAGGTTATCAGTTGCATATATTTTTCACCGAACCATATAAAACCCAAACTGCACTCGAGTACAGCATTTCCGATACTGAGATTGTAATTGCACTTTATGTGAGGGAAGAATATGTGCTTAGTGAGCAAGCGTCGGCAACTATGATGTACCCTGAAAATGATGGCAAAAGAGTGATTAAAGGCACGGAGATAGCCTATTCTTATGGTGACACACAGGATATACTATTGCAAAATGAAATACAGAATATAGAGAAAAAAAGCGAAAGCCTTAAAACTATTTCCACGGACAATTCGGTTAAAATATCCAATACATCGCTTCACAACACTCAGATACTAGCCGAAATTACACTATTAAAAGATAGTTGTGATAATGGGATACTCACAGAAATGGATGAAAGTGTAATAGAGCTAAATAAACTGCTCACAGAGCGTGCGGTTATCACTGGGAATTGTGATAATCTCTCCGATACAATTTCAATGTATGAAAACATGATAAATAGCTTAAATCCCACCGTCGAGAGTTCTCAGAGGACATATTTTAGCCCCGAGGAAGGATATTTTGTGGCAGATACTGACGGACTTGAAGATATATACACCCCTAAAACAATAGAAAATTTAACAGTAGAGCAGATAAAAGCAACCATTTCCTCCACTGAAGACATGGCGGAGAGTGGCAGTATAGGTAAAATCGTCACAGATCACAACTGGGATATAATCATACCCATAGAAGAGGAAGACAAATATAAATACATACAGGGAAGCAAATTGGAGCTTGACTTTTTAGAAAATGATTTATATGAAATTCCCTCATATGTGAGTGAAGTTATTGAGGATGAAAATGGTGATTTCTATGCGGTGCTCAGCTGCAATTACATATATGAAGACCTCATATCCGAGCGCTTTGGAGAGGTGAGAGTGCATTTTCTTGAGTACACAGGGCTCAGAGTAGAAACCGACTCTATACGATTTTTAAACGATGTAAAAGGTGTCTATATAATTAGGGACATGCAGATAGTGTTTAAACCCATAGTGACTGTTTACGAAGGCAATGGCTTCGCACTTGTTGATACTATATACTCTGAGGAAAACACATTAAGGCGTTTTGATGAAGTTATAACCGAGGGGGAAGACATTTATGATGGAAAAACCTTATAATCAAATATCAGAAAATATCAAGCGGATAAAGTTTGAGATAGAAGAAACAGCGCTAAAATGCGGTAGAAGTCCAAATGATATAAAGCTAATGGCAATCACAAAGACCCGCACAATAGAAGAAGTAAATGCGGCGGTTTTGTATGGTGCAGAGCTCTTAGGAGAAAACAAGGTGCAGGAGCTATGCGCAAGATATGAAGGCTATGATAAAAAACTGCCGATACATTTCGTCGGACATCTTCAAAGCAATAAAGTGAGGCAAATCATAGATAAGGTAGAGATGATTCACTCGGTGGATAGCTTTAAAATTGCACAAGTTATAGATAGATACTCACAGGCTGAAAAAAAGATTACAGATATACTTATTCAGATAAATATAGGCGATGAAGAAAGCAAGTTTGGGGTGGAGTACTCGGTGGCAGAAGATTTGATATTTTCTCTCACAGAGCTTCGAAATATTCGGATTCGAGGACTGATGACCATACCGCCAATTGCGGACGATGTAAGCACCGAAAAATATTTTATGAAAATGCAACAACTGTTTGTTGACATTTCTGCAAAAAAAAGTGATAATATTACTATGGATACTATTTCGATGGGAATGTCGGACGATTTTAAATCGGCAATTAAATATGGCTCGAATATAGTAAGGATAGGCACGGCACTGTTTGGAGAAAGAGATTATAGATAATGAAATTTACCGATATAATCAAGGAGGATTTTTTATGATTGATAAGTTTAAGAAATTGATTGGAATACCCGACGACGAATATGATTACGACGAAGAAGACGAAGTGGAATTCGTTGCAACCAGAAATCATCAGCCAGAGCCAGATCAGAGCTACACAAGTGATCTGCCAAAACGCAGCAACAAAGTGGTAAACATTGCAGCGACAACGCAGCTTCAAGTTGTGCTTGTTAAGCCCGAGCGTTTTGAAGATGCAAGCGGCATAGCAGATCATCTAAATGAAAAGCGCACAGTGGTACTAAATCTTGAATCCACCAGCAAAGAAATTTCAAGAAGACTTATCGACTTCTTAAGTGGCGTTGCGTATGCAAATGAAGGACAGATTAAAAAAGTTGCAAACAGCACATACATAATCACACCATACAATGTAGGATTCATGGGTGATTTGCTTGACGAGCTCGAAAGCAATGGAGTGTTCTTCTAATTTATGAATTTAAATATTTCTGCACTGAGTGAAGAGGAAAAGCTTTTCGCTTCTAAGATTAAAGATGTTTTTTTAAATGTCCAAAGAAAAAATGTGAGTAAATACACTTCATTTTTAAATGAAAGACAGCGCGCAATATGCGAGGCTATCTCTGAAATGCATAGGGGCACAAATTGTAAATTCAGTGGCGGATATGAGGGCGCAGAGCGTGTTATGCTATGTGTTATGGCGGATTATGAGGATGAGGAAAATCTCTTTTTCCCCATACTTCCTATAACATTTAGCTACCGCAAGCAGGACAAGCTCTCCCACAGGGATTTTTTAGGTGCGCTCATGAATTTGATGATAAATAGGGATCAAATTGGGGATATTCTCACCGAAGAAGGCAAAGCAGTAGTGTTTGTCACTAAAAATGTCTCGCAGCTTGTGCTCGGCGAAATTTCAAAGGTGGGAAGAGTGGGCGTGGCTGCCACAGTAGGAGCGGATACACTCCCACAAACAGAAGATTTTACTATTATTACCGACACTGTGCCGAGTTTAAGGCTTGATTGCATTGTGTCAGTAGGGTTTAATATAAGCCGTGAAAAAGCGACCACAATGATAAAAAGTGGTCAGGTGTTGATTAATTCTTTTGTTAATACCAACAATTCATATATCCTCAAATCCGGCGAAAAGATTTCATCTAAAGGATTTGGGAAATTTATTTTTGACGAAATAGGTGGACAGAGTAAAAAGGGAAGAACATATATTAAAATTAAAAAATATATTTAGGGGGCAAAACCATGATTACTCCAAACGAAATTGCAGGAAAAAGATTTGACAAAGGCATCAGTGGATATAAGCAGGAGGCTGTGGATAACTATCTTGTTACTGTTGCACAGCAAATGCAGGACTTAATAGAGGAAAAAAATGATTTAGAGCAAAAAATCGAAATTTTAGCTGAAAAATTAGAAGAATACCGCAGCGATGAAGATAATTTGCGCATTGCACTTTTAAGTGCGCAAAAATTGGGGGACAGCGTAATCAGAGAAGCTAAATCCAAGGCTGAGATGATTATGAGGGACTCCACCCTTAAAACAGAAAAAATGATTGATAATGCTAAAAAACAGATTGAAAAGGAGCAAATTACACTTCTTAAACTACAAAAAGAAGTTACTACCTTTAGATCTAAGCTTATGAATTTATATAAAGGTCATTTAGAGATGATAAACAGGCTTCCAAGTTTTGATGAGCCACATCAGACTAAAGCTGTGCAAGAAGTAGCACCACAGCCACCGAAAGAGGACGATACTGTTGAAATTTCGCTCAGCGAAATGGAAAATGCAAAAAAAGCATCATTGCTACAAAACGAAGAGCCAAGCAGTGTGCCAGAGCCAATGATATCGGAGGACTGGGAAGAAGAAATAATCACAGAAAACAGTGATGTTTTAGAAGAGTACCAAGATGACGCTGAGGAAGAAGAAAATCAAGCGTTTGAAAGCTCAAGATTTGGGCCACTTGAATTTGGGGACAATTTCCAACTAAGGGACTAATCTATTTGAAAATTAGGAGTTTCATTTTCTTATTATTTAGATTAAATAGGAAATATAGAATTGATTTCAAGGCGAAAAATATTTAGTAAACATTAAAATAAGTATCAATATATATCTTCCCCCGCCGTAGGCGGGGGAAGATATACGAAAAAAAGAAATCAAAGCTATTATCCACAGCATATCACATGCAAAGTTATTGACTTTTTCTAAGATAAATGTAATAATAAGAATTTAGAAAGTCCTTATAATATTTAGTGCAAAATAAGGATAATTTATGTCGGAGGTTTTATATAAATGGACTATAATGCAACCCTCAATCTTCCACAAACCGACTTCTCTATGAAAGCAGCATTGCCACAGCGCGAGCCAACAATGGTGCAGTCATGGGAAGATGAGAGAAGATATTACAAAATGATAGAGAAAAACGAAGGAAAGCCACTATATGTGCTTCACGATGGCCCTCCATATGCAAATGGTGACATCCATCTCGGCACGGCGCTTAATAAATCTCTAAAAGATATTATAGTTCGCTCAAAGAACATGAGCGGATTTAAATCGCCATATATTCCAGGCTGGGATACTCATGGACTTCCAATAGAGCTTAAAGCCCTTAAAAAAGTAGGGGTTAATAGCGATATTGATCCTGTTGAGCTGAGAAAGCACTGTAAGGATTTTGCGCTATTTTACATGGAAAATCAGAAAAATCAGTTTAAGCGCCTTGGTGTGCTTGGCGATTTCGACAATCCATATCTCACATTGGTGCCAGAATTTGAAGCTAAGCAGATCGAAATCTTTGGAGAAATGGCTAAGAAAGGCTATATCTACAAGGGTCTAAAGCCTGTATATTGGTGTGCTGAATGTGGTACCGCACTTGCGGAAGCAGAAATCGAGTACGCACAGGACCCATGCTACTCCATATATGTAAAATTCCCACTAAAAGACGATGTCAATGGTGCGATTGCAAAGATGGGCGTAGAGATAGATAAAACATATGTCGTAATTTGGACTACAACTACATGGACATTACCGGGTAATGTGGCAATTTGCCTCGGCCCTAATTTCGAATATGCGGCTGTAAAGGCAAACGGCGAATATTATATAATCGCAAAAGAGCTTGTAGAAGCTACTATGCAGGCGGCTAAAATAGAAGAATATGAAATAGTGGGCACTGCTAATGGTAAAGAGCTTGACAGAGTGCTATGCCGTCATCCGTTCCTCAATAGGGACTCGATGGTTATACTTGGCGACCATGTAACACTTGAAAGCGGTACAGGCTGTGTACATACAGCACCCGGACACGGTGTGGACGACTTTGAAGTAGTGACAAACCACTACCCAGAACTGCCAATTATAGTACCGGTGGACAATGCAGGTAAAATGACAGAGCTTGCAGGATTTTCGGCAGGGCTTACCACCGAAGATGCGGGCAGAGTAATTGCAAAACATCTAACAGAGCAAAATTTACTCCTTGCAACCACAAAAATGATTCACCAATATCCACATTGTTGGAGATGTAAAAATCCGATACTATTTAGAGCTACCGAACAGTGGTTCTGCTCAGTTGATGGCTTTAAAGATAAAGCAGTTGAAGCGATTAAAGATGTGCAGTGGATACCCGGATGGGGAGAAGACCGCATGACATCAATGGTTGTGGACAGAAAGGACTGGTGTATCTCAAGGCAGAGAACTTGGGGCGTACCAATTCCAGTATTCTACTGCAACGATTGTGGAAAATATCATATAGACGATGTAACCATCAAAGCGGTTTCCGAGCTCTTTAGGGCTGAGGGTGCCGATGCTTGGTATAAAAAATCCGCTGAAGAGATACTGCCACAGGGCACAAAATGCCCACATTGTAGCTCTGCTTCATTTAGAAAAGAAACCGACATCATGGATGTATGGTTTGATTCAGGTGTAACCCATGCCGCAGTACTTGAAGAAAGAGAAGGTCTAAAATGGCCTTGCGATTTATATCTTGAAGGTGGAGACCAGTTTAGAGGTTGGTTCCAATCCTCACTGCTCACATCGGTTGCATGGAGGGGCATAGCTCCTTATAAGGCTGTTTGTACCCATGGTTGGGTAGTTGATGGCGAGGGCAGAAAGATGAGCAAATCCCTTGGAAATGGTATATTAGCCGAAGAAATAGTTAATGGTTATGGCGCAGATATTCTAAGACTTTGGGTAGCCTCTTCCGACTATCATGCAGACATCCGTATATCAAAAGAAATACTAAAACAACTTTCCGAAGTTTACCGCAAAATCAGAAATACCGCAAGGTACATCTTAGGGAACTTAAACGACTTTAACCCAGATACAGACATGGTTTCAGCAGAGAATTTATTCGAAGAAGATAGATGGGCAGTGGCAAGAATAGAAAGCCTTACTAAAAAGGTTAGGTCTTACTATGATAGTTTTGAATTCCATCTAATATTCCACGGTATTCATAATTTCTGCACTGTTGATATGTCAAACTTCTATCTTGATTTTATTAAGGATAGATTATATGCAGAAGCTAAAACTTCACTCGAGAGAAGAGCGGCACAAACTGCTATATACAAAATATTAACTGATTTAACACTCCTAATCACTCCTATACTTGCCTTTACAGCAGAAGAAGTTTGGGCAAATATTCCTAAATCCGATAAATTCGATGCCGAGGCGGCAGTGTTTAACGACATGCCTGCTGGAAACGACGAAGCTGACGAAGCATTCATGCAAAAATGGGAGCGCATAAGGGAAATCAGAAATGATGTAAATAAAGCACTCGAGCTTGCAAGGGCGGAAAAGCTAATAGGTAAATCTCTTGAAGCTAAAATTACACTTCACTGTGAAGGTGAGCTAAATGAATTTGTTAAATCTATTAAAGACTTAACAGAAACAGTATTCATCGTTTCCGAGGTTGAAATCGTAAGCGATAATAATGGAGCGCATAAGGGCGAAACCGAAGGCCTTTCCGTAACAGTTTCAAAAGCTGACGGCGAAAAATGCGAGCGTTGTTGGAAATATGCCACAACAGTTGGCGAGATAGAAGCGCACAAAACACTCTGCTCACGCTGTGCAGAAGTAGTAGAAGCATAGTAAATATTAAAGGAGGGGAGGGAGTCCTCGGTTTGCCATTATGATATTTGATGGTGGATAGCCGAGACATTTTCCCCTCTTAAACTTTGGAGGAAAAATGCTACCAATTATATCTTTTGTACTGGTAACAATATTAATAGCAATTGATCAGTTAATCAAACTATGGGCAATAAACAGCCTTATGCCAATCGGGAGTATAAATGCAATTTCGGGAATACTCGATTTGACCTATGTTGAAAATTACGGAGCGGCATTTGGCATATTTAAGGGGCAAACATGGCTGCTTGTTGGAATGACAAGTATTGTGCTTTTAATAATTGCATATCTGCTTTTTAAAAATTACTTTAAATCACGCATGGCTATGTTTTCACTTGTATTGATTCTTGCAGGTGGAGTGGGCAATTTAATCGACAGAATAAGGCTTGGCTATGTGGTGGACTATTTAGATATAGGTCCTATATTTAGCTATCCTGTATTTAATTTTGCCGACTGTTGCGTGGTGATAGGCACTATTATATTTTCGATTTACATAATTCTCTTTGAGGAAAAAAAGGCGGAGAAAAATGATGGATAGTGAAAAACTTTACTTTACAGTTTCAGCCGAAGATGTGGGAGAGAGGCTCGATAAATATCTGGACATGCAGTTAGAAGAGTTTTCACGCTCAACACTGCAAAAGCTCTGCGAAGAAAATAGAATTTTCGTAAACAGCAAAGCGGCTTCAAAAAACTATAAACTAAGGCTAAATGACGAAATAGAGGTAAATATCCCCGAACCTGTGGAATTAGATTTAATACCTCAGGATATTCCCCTTGAAATAGTCTATGAAGATAGTAGCCTATTAGTGGTTAATAAGCCAAAAGATATGGTGGTGCATCCGGCGGCAGGAAATCCTGATGGGACACTTGTTAATGCACTTTTATTCCACTGCAAAGGTAGGCTCTCTACAATCAACGGAGTAATTCGCCCAGGTATAGTACATAGAATTGACAAAGATACAAGTGGGCTGCTTGTAGTAGCGAAGAATGATAAGGCACATGCCTCACTTTCGGCACAAATTAAGGAGCACAGCTTTGATAGGTATTATCATGCCATGGTTTACGGCAATGTAAAAAATGAAGAAGGCATGGTTGAGGCACCGATAGGACGCCACCCAAACGATAGAAAAAAAATGTGTGTAACAGATAAAAACAGCAGGGAAGCCACCACCTATTATGAAGTGGTGGATAGATATAAAGAGTTCTCCCATTTAAAGCTAAAGCTCAAAACAGGTCGAACCCATCAGATAAGGGTTCACATGGCTCACATACACCACCCAGTTGCAGGGGACGCAGTATATGGCCCTAAAAAAGTTATTACATCGCTTAAAGGGCAATGCCTACATGCGGCGAGCATAGGCTTTCTTCATCCCGAAACAAATGAGTTTATGCATTTTACTGCCGACCTACCCAATTATTTTAAGGATTTCATAAACAAACAAACGAAGATAGAGTATTAGGAGGGGATAAAATGAAGTTAAGCGATATATACCTTTTTTCCGATGTTGATGGTACACTTTACTCCGCTGCAACCGATGTCCTGCCTGCAAATAAAGAGGCGGTGGAAAGGTTTATTTCAAAAGGTGGTAATTTTGCGTTAGCCACTGGAAGAAGCGTGTCAAAGGCACAGGAAATAGCTCGCAGCTTAAATGTAAATATACCATGCATATTAAATAATGGCGCCTCCATATACGATTTTTCGGAGGAAAAGTACATCCATACAGCTTTTTTACCCGAAGTTGCAACACAGTATTGCGAGCATATTTTAGCAAAATTTCCTGAGATTACCCCAACTGCTATTTGTGATGATAAAGCATACAGGCTAAGCCTTGATGAAGAGGGTAAGCTAATATCTATTTCTGACGATGTGCAAATTCCATTTAATAGAAACAGAGAGAAGAACATTTTTAGATTTATATTTTTAGTTGACCCCGACATATGCGCCACAATAAATGAGTATATTATGAGTTGCAATTTTGAGAATGTCGATTTTTGTAGCTCGGACAGATGCTTTATAGACATAGTGCCCCAAAATGTCTCAAAGGGTGCGGCACTGAAAGTTTTTTGTGAAAAATATGGCGTAGATTTAAAGAATACAGCCTCCATTGGAGATTATTACAACGACCTTCAGATGCTTAAAACCTCAACATATTCCGCTTGTGTCAGCACTGCACCGGACGATTTAAAAGCAGTTTGCAAAATCTCCAATACAAGCTTTAATGACGGAGCGGTGGCTAAGTTTA
This sequence comes from uncultured Oscillospiraceae bacterium, assembly GCA_964370185.1. Taxonomy (GTDB): domain Bacteria; phylum Bacillota; class Clostridia; order Oscillospirales; family Ruminococcaceae; genus CAYJEQ01. The sequence goes on along the minus strand of CAYJIJ010000035.1, from coordinate 5,758 downwards.
TCGAATATATTGAGAGTATATGTGAAGAAGGATAAAGAAATTTTACCAAAAAGGACTGTTATTGATTTGAAAATGAGTAAAAATACTAAAATTCTAATCTTAACTACATTTGTATTTGCATTAATCGTAATTGCTTTTAATATTTATACCACAAGATTGACACCCATCCCCGAAATTATAGTCACTCATAACGACAGTGAAGTAGAGCTTTCTAAAGACACAGAAAATTACCTTGAGAGTGAGCGTGTATATCTTGATATAAACACCGCCACAGCAAGTGAATTGATGCTGATACCTGGAATAGGCGAAGTGCTTGCAAATAATATAGTAAATTACCGAGCGGATATAGGTGAATTTTCTAATTTAGAGCAACTTTTGAATGTTGATAGAATAGGGGAAGCCACACTAAATAATATTAAACCATATATTTATATTGAATAATTCTCCGTTGATTTAATTATAATTAACGATAAACAAGGGATAAATATATCTAAAATGAACAAAAAATAAGACAATTTAGATACAAAATAAATACATTTGCGACCCAAAACTTTAATTTAGCATTAAATTATGGTAAAATACTGTTATTCGGTGCAAAGCCGGAATTAAAAAAAATGTGGAGGTTTAAGATGAACAGAAAAATACTTGAAATTCCATTGTATCTAAAAACTTTAATAAGAACCCTTGCCACATGTGTACTAATAGGATTTGGAATTACCAAGCTTCCGATAGAGGTACTCATTCTATCAATTGCAGTCACAGCATTCGGTGCATTCACCATAGTGATGGGAAGTGCGAAAAAGCCGGCGGTTAAATACTACAACAGATATTTTGCGGTAGACCTTGTAGCGGTATTATTTACTTTAGTTTATATGGCACTCTTTACAAGTGTTTCTGTAACTGTGTTTGATATGCTTATTGCTGGCTCATTGCTTGATATTGTGCTAAACTCAGCGCTCTTAATCTATGGCATAAAGCAGCATAGATATGCTTTAATTGAGAATAAAGTTCCTGCACAGAAGAAAGTATCCGTTAAAAAAGAAACTGTCAAACTTCCAAAGCTTAAAGGAATTGAAGAATTAAATCTAAGATAGTAATTATAAAAGTTTTAATGCACGAAACAAATTAATGTTTCGTGCATTTTTTTATGCTCTATATCAATTGTTGCTCTGAAATTCTATGTGGTATATTCCCTCGCCAAAGGCGAGGGAATATACCACAACTTTTATTATAGAGCTATAGCTAATCCATGCAGATTGTGCATTAAGTTCATTTTTAGCTTCATTCTAATTCGTTTGTAAATTAAGAAGAAAATATTAAACTAAGTAATTGTAATTACTATAAACTATCTTCAAAAATAAAGAGTAGCCACTATTTAAATGGCTACTCTTTATTTATTATGCATATTTTATCAATTAGTCATCATCATTGTCATCGTTGTCATCGTCATCATCGTTGTCATTATCATCATCGTCATCATCCATATCTTCAACATCGATTTCGTAATCAACAACATTGCCGTTTTCTGCATTGATTTCGTATTTGTACTCTGCGTTTTCTGTGTAGAATTCTATTTCATAAACACCATCATCGTCAAGCTCTACTTCGTCAAATCTAACCTGTGAAGCCGAAAGACCTGCGTGGTTTAATGCTATTGATTTTGCGTTTTCCGCTGTAATAGAGGATTGTGTTGGTTTGTAATCGTCGTTGTCATCGTCATCATCGTCATCGTTATCATCGTCGTTGTCGTCATCATTTACTTCAACTTCATAGTCAACTACATTTCCGTTTAAAGCGCTGATTTCATATTTGTATTCATTGCCCGCACTGTAAAACTCTATTTCATAAACGCCGTCGTCATCTAAATCCACTTCGTCGAAATTAGCTTGTGCAGCAGAGATGCCTGCATGATTTAATGCTATTGATTTCGCTTCTTCATATGTGATTGAGGCAGAGGAAGGGGTGAAATCATCATCGTCGTCATGGTCATCGTCCATATCGTCGTTCATGTCATCCATATCATTCATATCATTGTCCATATCGTCCATATCGTCGTCATGGTCATCGTCCATATCGTCCATATCGTCGTTGATATCAGGTGTTGTAGCTGAAACTGGTGTTGCATCGTCATTATCTTCAATTTCATATCCAATCACTGAGGAATTAGTGTGGTTAATATAGTATTTATATTCTGCATGCGCTGTTTCAAATTCTACTTCATACAAAAATCTGCCGTTTTCAAAGTCGAGCTCAACTGTGGGGGATACTACTTCTGAAAACGCTAATCCAGCTTCAGCAAGTGCGGATTGTACTGCGAAATTAGCACTGATAAAATCGTTTAAATTAAGAGGGAATGTTGTTGTTTGAGTAGTGGGGTCTACTTCTTTCTTTTTGCTGAACTCATCAATTTCACCGCTTAGAGCATTTACTTCATATTCAAATTTTACTCCACCGGAGATAAACTCGAATTCATATGCTGCAGTACCATCGTCGTTAGTTAATTTGCTTTCGCTAAAAGTTGAGTTCTCTAAAGTAGCGCCTGCATCCTTAAGTGCTATTGCCTGAGCCTCGGATAATGTAATCTGCTGTGAAGATTGTGCAAATGCTGTTGTAGAAGAAGCTGCAATAACTGCCGCAAGTAATATCGCTCTCATTTTAGTGTTGTTTAGATTTTTCATAATAATTCACCTTTCATATACTGACTTAACAGTTTTAATTTAATTTTTATGTTCTGTATACAGTGGTTGGGTGTGTTTTTTACCCTTCTGATTAGTTAATGCAGATAATGTGCATTTTATTGCATCTATTTTAAAAAAATTAAAATAATATAATAAAAACTATTTTAAAAGCTCTCATAGCACCACTAAAGACAACTATAAAAGCAGATAAAAGCAAAGCAAATATAAGAAGTAAATTTAATTTTAATCATTCCAAACATCCAATTGTTAAGATTTTGAAACAAAGAAGCATTTTTAAAATTTTATGATATAATAAACAGAATAAATACTTGTGAAAATCATTTACTACTATGTGTTTATTATATTTTATGCCCTTTTTCTCACCACTTCGTGGCAACCGAAATAGATGGCAGATTATATCACAACGCTTTGCTTTTGTGATATAATAAACACAATAAATACTTGCTAAAATCATTTACTATCATGTGTTTATTATATTTCATGCCCTTTTTCTCACCACTTCGTGGCAACCGAAATAGATGGCAGATTATATCAC
>CAYJIJ010000035.1:0-2424 GCA_964370185.1 uncultured Oscillospiraceae bacterium | reverse complement strand
AACGCTTTGCTTTTGTGATATAATTAATTAATTAAATTACAAAAATCAAAAAAAGAAAGGGAAGTAAAAAATGCTAAATCAAATAAAAGGAAGACTTAACTTAATACTTGTAGCTGCTTTTTTACTATTTTCATTTACACTTACTGCATGTGGAACACCAAGAAGTATAGAAGGCGTTTGGAATTATGGTGGATATATTTTCTCCTTCAATGATGATGGTACAGTGGACTACTATGATGAAAGCTTTGATAAGATGTATAAAACAGCAGGTGAATACACATGGGCGGAGGGTGTCGGCGAAGCAGTATTTGTAAGAGATACTTATTTAGGCTCTGTACTGCAACTCGACTTTTACGAAGGTGGACTGCGTATTACAAATGATGGTACATATTATATTCTAAGAAAAGATGCAGATATCCCAACAGGGGAAATTATAGATGTTGAGCCAATACCTGAGCTCGGTGAAGAGGTTTATATATTTTATAATACTATTGATGCAGGCGCAGACCATACTGCAATTGTAAAGGTTGATGGTACGGTGGAAGCGGTAGGGTCAGTGGAGCAAAATCAGACAAATGTTCGGTTTTGGGAAAATATTGTATCTGTAACAACGGGGCAATACCATACGGTCGGCATTAGAAGTGATGGAGTGGTATTTGCAACGGGTCAAAATGATTATGGCCAATGTGATGTAAACTCTTGGAGGAATATAACTGCAGTGGCGGCTGGTGAATATCACACAGTGGGGCTGCAAGAAGATGGAACTTTAGTTGCCACGGGAAGCAACGAATATGGCCAGATAGATGTTTCGGATTGGGCCGATGTTTTTCACATATCGGCTGGGGAGGAGCATACAGTAGGGCTTACATTAGATGGCAGAGTAGTTGCAACGGGCAGAAATACAGATGGGCAGTTAAATACACAGGACTGGACTGATATTGCATGGGTAAGTGCAGGAGCACGTCACACTGTCGGTCTAAAAATTGATGGCACAGTTGTGGCTACTGGATGGAATGACTATGGACAGTGCAATGTGGAGGAATGGACGAATATATTTGCCATAGATGCAGGAAACACCCATACTTTAGCCATTACAAATGATTTCACAGCTCTCTCAGTAGGCTCCGAGGGCAATGACTACACACTCGTTTCCGATTGGATGGACATTATAGAAATAGCGGCAGGTAGAGATTACAGCGTTGGACTCAAAACTGATGGAACGCTTATTGCGGTAGGCAATAATTTCCATGGACAAATTGATATAGGTGATACGTCAATTTTTGATTAATCACTAAAAATATATCACTATATAAAAAATACCATTGTTCACAAACGAAAATATCTAAAATTTATAGCTTAAAAAGAAAGGAAAGTTCATAAATATGAAAAAACTATTATTAATAACATTAGTGGCATTGATGTCACTTGCAATGGCGTCATGCACAGCAGATAGCGAACCCTCCTCCCAAGAGCAATCTTCCGAGGTAGAAGCATCAAGCTCAGAGCCGTCGGAGGAGAGCTCGTCGAGTGAAGTGTCAGAACCTGAAGCAGAACTGACACAAAATACGGCGTTATTATACGCAGATAAATCGAGCGGAAATGTAGAAGAGCTACCAGATGATGTTAAGCAGTATAATTTTCATTACGAGGGAGAGCTCACCATAGGACTACTCGCCGATGGGCTCACAATTCTCACAGGGCTTGAATTTGCGCTAAATGACGTAACGATTGAAGGCACTGTTGCAAGAGTGGATTGGGCAGAAAGCTCCACACTCCTTTCGGGTTTGGGCGATACGGTGCAAAATGATGAATTTTTCTTTTATGATGCAGAAGGTCTTAACTGGTTTATGCTTGAGAGCCTATACCAAACTATAATACATAATTTTGATGTTTCAGAAGTTTACTACACAATGGAAGGTGGAGAAGCGCTAACAGTTAACGAGCTTTATCCAATAAGCACCTTCACGACGGATCTTCCCTACATGGGCAGTAGCTTTTATTTTAACCACTCGGATAATACAGGGGATATAGATGCCCCAGACGAAAGATTTTCCATAACAACGGGCACATGGAGATTTGACGGTGCAATGGATACTGCATACTTTGAAATGGATGGCATGGGCAATTTTACCGCATACTATGCAAGTGGTTCGATGGAAAACGCAGGATATCTTGAGTTTGTCGATGAATTAGGAGATGGCAATGTCAGATTCGATATGTATACTTATGAGGGCGTTTATCTAAATTCATTTATGTATGATACAAATGAGCAATTTCACATGACTTCAAATGAGGCGCTTATATACATTAAATCAAATTAGTTTTTAAAATTGTAATATTACTTTCTCCGTGCTATACTTTACTGAAGATTATTTATATAATGAATGGAGGGAATGTAATGGTAAATTACGGATTAGAAAATAA
>CAYJIJ010000034.1:0-25476 GCA_964370185.1 uncultured Oscillospiraceae bacterium | reverse complement strand
TATTAACATCACCAGTCGCTTTATTGCGTATTTTAGCATGTTGGATTCCTTTCCGTATATACATACTGTCTCGGCATGAAATTGCCGAGACAGTCAGACAGAAGAGAAAAGCGAAAACACAAAAAATCTACGGATTTTTGCTTACTGTGTCGCTAAAACCTGCAAATCACGCTCATATACCATTGTATTATTCGCTTATTTGCAGGTTTTGCTCCTTGTCTTTCATCTTATCTCATAAGTCTATCAGATTTCAGACAAAGTCTGAAATCTGACTGTCTCAGCATGAAATTGCTGAGACAGTATGTAATTCACTTTAAAAGTTAGTTATAAGCGTATACATATGTGAAGTCGGGGGTGTTTGCAGGTGAAGCCTTAAATCCCTCTACTTTTTCACTTACGCCAATAACAATATCCGTGAACGCTATTGGAATAACATAATGATCATTTACAATCGTTTGCTGGATTTGCTCGTAAATTGCATTTCTTTCGTCGGTATCATAAGTAGCCGCAGCTTGCGCTATCTTTGCTTCAAGCTCTGTATCGGTTGAGCTGATAATTCCTGTTGTGGAAGCTGTGGAGAATGTTGTACCGAGGGCTTGATAAGCATTTCCTGTTGTGCTGGTTTGCGATGTGATTGTTATATTTGTACCACCATCAGTTTTGCCAAGCTCTGTATAGCTTGCTCTATCAAGCACTTGGATATCTGCACGAATTCCTGCTTCCGCCCACATATTTTGTAGTACTTCGGCAATCTTTTTAAAATCACTGTTTGTTTGAGCACGACCTGTGATATCTATACCATCGGGATATCCTGCTTGTGCGAGTAATTCTTTTGCTTTCTCAACATTGTACTCATGCTCCATTACAGATGTATGTCCTGGGATAGTCATTGCCATGACGCTGTCGGCAGGAGCTGCATATTCACCATATACATTCTGAGCAAGAATTTCAAGGTCGAGTGCTGTTGCAAGCGCTTCCCTCACAAGCGGGTCATCGGTTTTATCTTTAGAGATGTTTATTCCCACATATGTAGTCTTGTAGCTTGGTTCGGTTACAAGTACAAGTCCAGGTGTTTCTTTAATTCTATTTGCATCATTTGTAGCCATATCAAGAACTACATCTGCCGCACCTGTTTCAAGCTCGATTGCACGGCTTGCGATTTCTGTGATAATTTTAAACTGCACATATTCTGAAGCACCTTTTTCTCCCCAATATGCATCATTTCTTTTTAGCTTAATTGTAGAGCCTGTAACCCATTCATCAAGTGTGTATGCACCCGTACCTATTGGTGCAAGACCATAAGCTTCTTCGCCCACCTCTTCCATAACGGAGGCATTTACAATACTGCTGTAAGCATGTGTTAGGTAGTCATATGTAGCGGAGAATGGTTGTGTCAGTGCGAGTACAAAGGTAAATTCATCTTCTGCTACTGTGCCCTCTGGGTCAAAGAATTTGTATGTGTTTTTTGTGGTGGGAGCAGTAGCACAACGCTGCATGGTATATACAACATCGGCTGATGTCATCTGGTCACCATTTGAGAAATAGACATCATCACGGAGTGTAAAGCGGATATGTGTATCGTCTATTTGTTCCCATGTAGTAGCAAGATTAGGAAGAATTTCGCCATTTTCGCCTTGTACTAAAAGTGTATCATAGAGCAAAAAGTTAACAATATACGCATTTAATTGTGCCGCATTTTGTGGATTTAGATTTAATGGTTCACTTGCTAAAACTACATTTAGCTCTTGTTTTACGGTTGCCTCAGCACCTGAAGCACTTTCCTCTGATTCACCTGAAGCTACCGGTTCGCTCGAACATGCTGTGAAGCTTACTAACATTACTGATGCAAGTAGAATTGATAAAAATTTTTTCATTTTAAATTACTCCTTAATTATTTATAAAATAATGCTGATATTTTGTAACAGCAGGGAAAACTAATTACTTTCATTACCACCAAGCAATCTGAGTACCATACGAAGCTCTGCTTCCATACCGAGTGATAGGCAATCTTCATCAAGCATAAAAAGCTTATTATGCAGTGGGAAAGTTGTACCTTTTTCTTCACTGCCAAATCCTAAATGGAAAAACACGGATGGAACAGCTTGTGCAAAATACGAAAAATCCTCACCGCCCATACTGGGGAACTCTTTGTGGATAACATTTTCTACCCCAACTACCTCAGCGGCAACTTCTTCAAATATTTTACTTAGTTCATCATCATTTATAAGAGCAATATATCCATCTTTAAATACGACCTCGCAGTCACCACCCATGGCGGTAGCAGTATTTTCGGCTATGCGTTTTATCTGCTCCTTTGCCACAGTACGGGAGTGTGTATTCAGTGTGCGAAGTGTGCCCTCTAAAACAACTTCATCGGCGATGATATTGCTTTTTGTTCCCCCTGAAATTTTGCCGAGAGTAAATACTACTGAGCTCAGTGGAGAGGTATTCCTGCTCACCATGGTTTGAAGTGCCATCACAATATTTGAAGCCATTACAATTGCGTCGGTAGAAAGCTCGGGATATGCGGCGTGCCCCGATTTACCCCTTACAATAATTCTTACACTGCCAGAATTTGCATTCATCTGCCCATAGCGCATTGCGATTTTACCCATTGGAACAGTGGGCAAAACATGCAGACCTATTACATGCGATACCTCGGGATTTTTCATGCATCCAGCTTCGATCATACGCTTTGCACCGCCAATACTCTCCTCGGCAGGTTGGAAAAAAAATTTTACATTACCTGTCAAATCTTTCTCCATCTTTTTAATTGCAATGGCTGTACCAAGTGCAATCGCTGTGTGTGCATCATGTCCGCATGCATGCATTACACCCTCATGCTTTGATTTAAATTCCAAATCGTTTTCTTCTTTTATTGGCAGGGCATCTATGTCTGCACGCACAGCTACTGTCTTACCAGAGTTTGCACCTCTTACAATTGCAACTATACCGGTGTCCGCCACTCCTGTTTCATACTCAATGCCATACTCATTTAAATATTTGCAGATTATTTTGCCTGTTTCAAATTCCTTTGTGCCAAGCTCTGGATATTGGTGAAGTTCCCTCCTCATTGCTATAACCTTTTCAGAAGCTTCCATAACCATCTGCTTAATGTCCATTACTTCACCTGCCTTTTTTCTTAGTTTATCATATTCTATATTAATGTTTAGCTGTTTTAAGGCTATTAATAAGCTCTTTAAGCACCTCTGTGCAATCACCTACTATTTTATAATCCGCCACATTAAATACTGCCGCATCTTTGTCATTATTTATTGCGATAATATTTTCGGCATTTGCTATCCCCGCCAAATGCTGTATAGCTCCCGAAATCCCACAGGATATTAGTAGCTTTGGTGCAACAGAGCATCCTGTTTGGCCAATTTGGTATTTATACTCGCATAAACCTGTATCAACGAGTGGTCTTGTGCAACCTATAACCCCACCAAGCATTTCTGCAAGCTCTTCTGCCATAGCGAGTGTTTTAGCGTTTCCTGCTCCTCTGCCCACTGCCACTATAATTTCGGCATCCGCTATGGTTTCGCTTTCTATGCTTTTTTCTTTGATTATTTCAATCATAGATTTAAAGCTTTCATCATAGGGCACTGTTATTATCTCGCCATCCGAAGACTTTTTAGGCTTATTAGCCTGCATTACCCCCGGTCTCACCGTTGCCATTTGCGGTCTGTGGTATGGGCAGACAATTGTTGCCATTAAATTGCCACCAAATGCAGGGCGAGTTTGCTCAAGTAGGCGTTTTTCTTTGTCTATTTCCAAAACTGTGCAGTCAGCTGTAAGCCCTGTTTGTAGTTTTGCGGCTAATTTTGGTGCGAGAGAGCGGCCAAAAGAGGTTGCACCAAATAGTAGTATATTGGGATTGTATTCATTGCAAAGCTGTGAAAGCTTATTGCAATATATATCTTCTCTCAGATTTGCAAAGTTTTCATCTTCGCAAATTATAACCCTATCCGCACCATATAAGAGCATCTTCTCCGCTTCACTTTTAGCCTCGGGTGCAAAATACACAACTGTCAGCACTTCATTTAAATCTTCTGCAAGCTCCCTGCCTTTGCTTATGAGCTCATATGCCACGGGCAATGCTTCACCGCCCTGTTGCTCTGCAAATACCCATATTCCTTTACAGTCTAAATTGTCTATATCGCCCTCATTTTTTGAAATGGAAATAGCCTTAAATGGGCATGACTGAATACATATTCCACAAAGCACACATGCATCTTCATCTACACAGGCAAGCTTACCCTCCATACTGAGAGCACCTACCGCACATGAGGACAAGCACTTTTTACAACCTCTACACAATGACTTATCTATCACTAAGCCTGCCATCACACAACCTCCTTAATAATACCACATAACTTTTGCGCCTGCTCTTTTACATCTCCCACTATCGTCATGGCTTCTCGTTTGCTTGGAGGTGTAAATGTTTTTACCACTTGAGTGGGTGAACCATCAAGCCCACAACGGCTGATATCCGCCTTTGCGTCTTCTGCATTCATCATTTTAAACTCGGCGTTGATACCATTTCTAATACCTGTTATCGAGGGCATCCTTATCATATTCATGTCTTTGAGCACGGTTATCAGTGCAGGAAGTTTCACCTTTACCACAGCTTCGCCATTATCGGTAACCTTTGTACAGGTAATACTTTTCTCATCAATTTCATCTATCTTCATTACATCTGTAACATGTGTGATATTCAGTGTTTGAGCAAGTTCTGGGCCTATTTGTGCCGTATCGCCATCCACTGCCATCTTGCCGCATATTATAAGGTCGTATTCCCCTATTTCCTTTACACCGAGTGACAATGCATAGGAGGTTGCCAGTGTATCCGCTCCTGCAAATTTGCGGTCGGATAGTAGTAAGGCATTATCAGCCCCTCTGCTAACTGCATCTCTTAGCAGTTTTTCCGTTGCAGGTATGCCCATTGATAGAGCGGTTACCTTGCCACCTAAAACTTCCTTTATGCGAATAGCTTCTTCAAGTGCGTGTAAGTCAAATGGATTTATTACCGAAGCCCTTGAATCCCTAATAATTGTGTGGGTTACAGGGTCAAGTTTAACCTCATTGGTTGAGGGCACCTGCTTTATACAAACTATTGTATTCATATATTTACCACCTCACTGTTTTGCAAAACCAAATCTGCGTCAAACATATTACCACTGCCAAGTAAGGCTTTTTCATCGAGGGTGGCTTTGGTTTTTGCCATAGAAATTATATTGTCTTTACCATACATGGTTTCTAAATAAGCACTTTTAATCTTGCCAACACCGTGCTCTGCCGAAACTGCACCGCCTTTTTCCGTAGCTATTTTTGCCCACGCACCGTACAGCTCTTTCCCTTTTTGGTACTCTTCACCATTTCGAGGAAGTATATTTACATGCACATGATTATCGCCAATATGCCCCCAAATAGCTGATTGCAAACCATATTCTTTGAGCATAGTTCTATATACGCTCATCATATCTTTTAGCTCGGCATTGGGTACTGACATATCAGTTCCCAGTTTTGTAATTTCGGGATTTTCTTTTTTCCGCTTATCTATGAGCATGTTTACCGCTTCAGGCACTGCATGACGTAAAAAATGCAGTCTATCTTTATCACTTGCGGTAGTCGCTACCCATGTGTTATCAGGGTTTATCCCTACCGATTTCATAATGTTCTCTATTTCAAAGAGTGCATTTACTGCCTCTTCTTCATTCTCACAATGCAGTTCAATATAAACTGCTGAATGATAATTTGCATCAATGTCGGGCAGTCCTGAGAAAGCCGTGCTTTCTTTTTTTTGCTGCCTCAGTATTTGTAGTGCATCGCTGTCAAAAAACTCAAGTGCGGCTATTTTATCAGCCTGCTCTCTAAGTGCTATAACTAAATTTAGTGCCTGCTCTTCATTCTCTGTAAAACAGTTTACATTCCAAATTGCTTCAGGAAGTGGCAGTAATTTAAGCTCTATCTCGCTGATTATCCCCAATGAACCATCTGAGCCAATAAATAAATCGACTGCGTCCATATCGTCCTTTATGTAGTATCCCGAGGCATTCTTCGTGTTTGGCATTGTGTATGCAGGCAGTAAAACAGTTATATCTTCGCCCTGTTCAGTAGTGAGGGTGAGCTCACGACCATTTGCTATATATTCACCTCTACTAAGGCTCAGTGTCTGCCCATCACTTAGCACAACCCTCAGTGCCTCTACATGCTCCCTTGCCGAGCCATATTTATAACTACAAGCTCCCGAAGCATTACAAGCAACAATTCCACCTATTGTAGCAGTAGCTTCTGTGGGGTCGGTAGGGAAAAACTGCTCTGGTGCATTTTCAAACTCAATGTAGTGTTTTTTGCTCTCCGCAGAAAAATTTGTTATATCAATTTTCTTATCGGCAATAGCTTTGCGTAGATTAGTGAGTACCACTCCTGGCTCTACTCTTACGGTGAAATCTTTTTTTTCATTCTTAGACATGCTTATAATTTTATTCATGCGTGACAAATTCATAATATGTCCGCCATCGGGAACAGCACCTGCTGAGAGCCCTGTGCGACCACCTTGTACTGTTATTCGTGTGCCATTAGGGTATAGCTCTGCTACTATTTGTTGTATCTCTGCTTCACTTTGTGGAAATGATATACTATCAGCATTTCCATAGACTCTCGATTCGTCATGCAAATAATCAAAATAGTCATCCGTCATATTTTTAATAAGTTTAGACATATAAAATCCCCTCATGTTTTTGTGCAATTTCACCATTTTTTACAATCGTGTTATATAACTTTTATGTGTTATCTCAATGTTATCATCTATATCACAAAAATAATACATGCTTTTTTGCTAATAAGTTTGCAGATATTGCTATTATGATGTATAATTAATTTTAAAACAACTGAAAGAGGTAACATTTATGACAAAAGATTTTATTATATATAAATCCTCTAATGTAAATTGGAGTATGTCCCGCCCTCACTTTCATGAGCATTATGAAATTTTACTTCCTATTAAAGGCAAGGGCAGTTTTTTTATCAATAGGGATGTATATGAAATAGAGGAAAAATCAGTCGTGTTTATCTCTAATACTACATTACACCACAGTTTTTCAAATTTAGATGAACCTTATGAACTCTATGTACTGCATTTTCATCCTTCAGTATTTAGGCGTTTATCACTTTCACAAGTAGATTTAAATAATATCTTTAATGATTTGAATTTTTGCGCATCTATAAGCGACGATGTATATGATAAACTTCGGAAGCTTTTTGAAGAATTTTTAAATATTTTCACCCATTATCCTGAAGACTATTTGCGAAATTTGACTGCCTTTTTAAATATAATTGTAGCACTTAAAATGCATTTGACACTACAAAATCAAATCACACCCACAACCAACCATAATTTTTCAAAAATCATGCCCGTGCTTGACTATATAGACGAAAATTTGAAAGAAAAAATCACTACCGAAAGCCTTAGTGAAGCATTTTACATGAATAAATTTTACCTATGTCATCTTTTTAAAAAATCCACTGGTTTTACAATAGTTGAGTATATTAATAATCGCCGAATACTTCATTCACAAAATCTTTTGCGCAAGGGAATTAGTGTGCAGGCTTCGGGTGAGGAGTCGGGTTTTATTAATAATGCAAATTATATTCGGACTTTTAAGCAACTAACTGGGATAACACCGGGGAATTATGCCAAGCAGTACAAGGCATCAGCGTCGGTGAGTTATATATAGTGCAAATCCGATGTATACGTGTTTTGCAAGGGTAACATCCACTAATATTAACCCTATGAGGTTTTAGATTGTAAAAGCAAAGGGCTGTCGCAAATGGTAAAATCATTTGTGACAGCCTGATTTTCTATGATTTCGCAACTCGGCGACGACAATGGGAACTACACCCCCAACCCCTCATGAAGCACCCTCGCCGCCTTTTTCCTATTCTTATCAAATGCGTGGGTGTAAATATCAAGGGTAGTGCTTACCTGTGCGTGCCCAAGTAGGCTTGACACCGTCGCCACATCTGCGCCATTGCCTATCAGCACACTTGCCACACTGTGACGAAGACTGTGTACATTTAGGTCGGTGGGTAGGTTATGCTTTCGCAGTATCTTTTTAAATCTACTTGAGAATGTGTCTGGTAGCATGGGGAGATCCCTACTCTCTTGCCTAAATAAGTAGGTATCACCACATAAAACTTTGCCCTCATACATCTCCATATGCTGTGTGCAAAATTCTTCGTACTCCCTTAGCAGACTACTTAATGTATCAGAAAAATACACCTCATATTTTATACTCTCACCTTCCAAAGCTGAGAGTATTTTTTGTATTGTTTCTTCGTCGACGATTACTTATCTGCTTATTATCATCAACGATGAGCACTTTAAATTGTTTTGACATAGTTATACCCCCTGTTTATCTTGACTTAAAAAGTATATCATAGATTTATGGCTTTTTGGTGTCAGAGTAAAATAAAACTTAAAGCATAGGTATTAAAAAAGAAAAAAGCAGAAAAATCAGTCCGAGAGTGATTTTTCTGCCTCGCTCTTCCATACTATTATGGAAAAATCATACACATTTATTTAAATAGCTTATTAACATGGAGTGGGAATAAAAAGAGTTGGTTTAAAGGTGAAATTATCCGTGTATGCCTCTCCCCGCCCTTGGCGGGAGAGGCATACAAAAAACAAATCAACGCTATCGACCACAATCTTAACATTAATTCGGTATGCTTTTATGCGAATGGATAAAGCTTTCATGGATATGCTCATGCAGTAGTTTTTCAAAAAATATCTTTTTATCCCTCACCCTAAGCACCATATGCCTGTGAAGATGGCTGTGTGCTAAAGAAAAAGTATCTATTAAAATTACAATGGTGGCAACAATCATGATGCATAGTGCCAAGAAGAAATTGCCCTGTGGCGGTGTTTTAAATAGTATAAAGGATAAAAATGCACCGATAAATGGAGCTAAGGAGTAATATGCACTGGTCTTAGCCGCACCGAGAGAATTTTGCGCCTTGATATAGACGAAAATACTAAGTCCATATGAGATAAACCCGAGAATTAGGGTAGCGATTATAAATACTAAATCGGGTAAGCTTTCACCAACTATAAAAGCAGTCACAACCGAGCCAAGTCCTGAAAATATACCCTTTAAAATTACAATTTGATGGGTGCTTTTTGAGGATAATTCCCTCGTGCAGTTGTTCTCAAATCCCCAACAAACACAGGCAAGCATTATAAAGAGTGCCCCTCTTTCAAAGGTGACAGTTTCAAAATTATCCACCGCAAGCAAAACACCCGAGCAGATTATAAGCACTATGGCAATGCAAAGTTTTGGGGATATTTTTTCTTTAAAAATAGCTAAGGCTATAATAGAAGTAGCCACAATCTCAAAATTGTTTAATAGTGACGCACTCGAGGGATTGGCTGTGAGAAGCCCTATCATTAAAAATATTGGGGCTAAAATATCCAAAATAATCATACCCAAAGTGTAGGGTAGCTCCTTTTTCGTGAGCTTTGTATCGGTGGACTTATCATTCTTAAAAAGGTATAAAACCCCAACTCCCACGCCTGCCCCAAGGTATAAAAAACCTGCCATAAACACGGGCGGAATGTTTAAAAGTAAAATCTTTGAGAAAGGTATGCTCACGGCATAGAGCACTGCGGCTAAGATTGCAAATACTGTGGCTGTAATATTCTTTCTGTTCAAAACAATCAACCTTTCTTAATTTAAAGTCTTGCAAACCCTTTGATTTTTGCTACTCTCTAATTTACTATGCTGTGGGTATTAAACTATAACTACTATTCATATTATAATTGCCAAACACCGCTATTTACACTGTATGGCTTGTGGTCTTTAAATCGTTAAAATGCCACCATTCCGAGGCTAAGGGAGTAAGCCCTGCTTCTGTACAGTATTTTTGCAGTAGTGCAGAACCCTCTGTTACAATATCAAGCAGTGGCACATTTACCCAAGCATCCAGTAAATTTGATTGCACAGGATAGGAGTATATTGCAGAGGCAACACTCAGCTCATGTATCTGTGTTTGCATTTCATATTCGGTATATTTAGTGACATCAGTATAAAAATAATCGCCTACTTTTACCTCTTCGCTCATATCCACCCTTGCAAGGCTTGCGTCCATTGCGGTGCCACGCTGATGATTATAAGGTGCAGGAGCTAAAAAGAATTTGAGGGGAAAATTGTTTTTAAGGATACCATTTTGCACAGTTTCGTTTTCCTCAAATAATGCTCTAAAATTTTCATCTACTAAATTATGTGCCGATGCAGGTCTGAAAGTTTCATATATAACTATGCAGTTACCCTCAGCGAGTGCAAGGGCTTGTGCAGTGGCAATTTTTTTAGCAGTGTCGTACATTACAGGCATGATATATTCCTCTTTGCCTAAGCGGTCGTTGTAGTCGCTCATTTGATAGAGTGGTAGCCCTGTCACATTTGGTATATCTATTCCAGAAGACTTAAAAAGGGAGGAATAGGTATTTGTATTATTATAAATTATGGAGGGTATAACATCTGGTAGGTTTAGCATACAGTTACTACTTAGCACATAGCCCTCCCTTGCATCCGAGCGGACATACCATCTCTCGCCTGCATCTTCTACAATGCTAAAACCAGTCCCTGCCATTATATAGGAAGTTATGGCATCATCCTGTGCAGTTGCATAGACAGCTAAGTCCACTGAGGCATAGCCTGTTGCACCCACAAGTGGTAACTCGAAGTCATTTTCTGAGCTACTATAATCTGTATTTTCGCCATTATCTTGCACTTTATCCGCTTCACTGCTTTGCTGTGTGGACGGTGCTGAGGACTCTGAGCTTTCCTGTGGTGGCAAACTCTCAGGGATGCTACTTTGTTGTTGAGTGGAAGCAGGTGGCTCTTCATTTTCCGGCGACGATGAAATTTCGGGCATGCTGTTTGCAGAGCTATTTTCATCGCTAAATCCAGTACGCTCAGAACAGGCAGAAATAAATACACTTGTAACTAAAATAAATAAAACTGCAATAATTTTTCTCATTTGATGACCTCGGATAATATTTCTTTTAATGGAGTAAATATATTTAACAGATGCAAAAACAATAGATGAGCAGGGTAAAAGGCATAAAATCCATATTTACCAAGCTTTAGTGTATCTTTTCCACGCTTGCCACTATATAGGCTGATAAGCGGTATAGCGAGCAGCACCCCAAGTTGATACCAGTGTGGGTAGCCGTTATGTGAAAAGCCGAAATTAAAAAATGTTGGGATAAAATGTGCAAATACTGCGATTATGCAAAAAGCTAAAACTTGCTTTTTAAAATTTCCATAAAAAACGCCGAAACCAACTATCCACAGCACAACAACATAATTCCAGTCCGCTGTTATTGAAAGTAAACAACACAACCCCAAAGCCCCTAATTTTAAGATGGGTGGTAGATTTTTAATTTTAATTATTTCAAGTGCAAGTAGCCCCAAAAACAGCCCCCACATAACGCTTGTTGCCTGAAAAAAGCTATAACCGAATGTTATATTAAAAGGTAGATGGGATATAAGGGCGAATATAAATAATCTACCTAAATATTTATTTACATTTGAGGTTTTGTGGTACCCCTCCGCTATCATAAAGCAGATAAGCGGTGCGACTATTCTGCCCGGTATTCTAAGAAGTATGCCAATGTCGGTATTATGGCTTATGAAAACTGCCACAAAATGGTCTAAAAACATTGCACTAATAGCTATGATTTTAAGATGATTAGAGGTTAATTTTTTACTCACATTAATCTCCTTGTTGTAATTAATTATTAATAATAGTATAATTATTATATACAGATACGGTATTAATCACAATATCGGTTTAGGCTAATAAGTGCGATACTGGACGGTAATATAAAATTGCACAGAAAGTAGGATAAAATGGACAGACGGCAGGCAAAAACAAGAAAGGCAATTCTAAATGCTTTCTACGAGCTCTTAAGTGAAAAAACTGCTGATAAAATTACAGTTACCGAGATTTCAGAGCTTGCAGATATCGGCAAAAGCACATTTTACACCCATTTTGAGACTAAAGAGTATCTAATAGAGTATATTTGCAGTGAGTTTTTTAGGCATTTAAAAGAGCATGAAAATACTGATTTATACCCCAATTTAGAGCAGATGTTAGTTCATTTGCTATGGCATATAAATGACCAAAAAAATAATATTTTAAAGCTGATTAAAGAAGAAAACACAATCTGTAATAGATATTTTGTAGACTATCTAAAGGGTATCTTCGCAAACTATCTTAAAGCAGATAAAAATCTCAATGCCGAATTTGCACTAAACCATATAGTCGAGAGCTTTATTTCAGCACTGAGATGGCATATGAATAATCCTATGATATTAAACTTTGAAAAACTTGTCAGCGATTTTATATTTTTTAACGGTGCTTTGTTGTAGGTTATTTTCTTTTGTGATAGTTTAAGTATATGTAGTTTGAAATTGGACTACTATTTGACTACCACTCCCCGAAAACAGCAAAAAAGCCTGTAAAACCGCTTGACATAAGCGATTACAGGCTTTCTCTGTATTCTGATTAACTTGTATAACAGAATAAATCTAAGTATAGAAAATCATTAATACTAAATTTGTGTTTTCATGCTCATAGAGGCCTATTTACAAAACCCCTTTTGTTTTGAGTAATTTGCGCGTATCTTCAAGTATGGAAATTTCTTCTTTTGCGTTGCCCTTTCTGGCATATAATTCAGCTCGCCTAAAATGCTCAAGAGATAGGCTTGTTTTATCCCAATGTGCATATATTACTGCAAGCCCACTCTCGGACACAGAACGAAACCAATATGTATCGAAATGCTCATATAGAGAAACACTCTTAATAAAATACTTCTCTGCTTTAACATAATCTTCCTTTAGCAGTAGGACATACCCACATTCACTATACAAAACGTCAAGACATTTTTTAACATTATTTTTTTCGCATAATACAATGGATTTATTAATGTATTGTAGTGCGTCATCGAGCTTATTGAGTTTTCGGCTACAAAAAGATAAATACTCATATGCGCCTGCAATATTGCAAGCATTTGAGCTCTCTAAATTAGGATTTTCTAAAATTTTGATTGACTCCCAAAGATATTCCATAGCCTTAAAATACTCTTTATTTAAAATCGAAAAATAGCCCTTAAATCTTAATAGAATTGCTCCCTCTTTTTCAAATTTGCCCAGTTCATTTATTTGTTCAGCTTTAGCAATATATTCATTAAACAATGCAGTGTCCTCCGACCTGATTGAAAAACAAATTGTTTCTAAATATGCTTTCATTAGCATTTCATTGTTTTCACTTCGGCGAGCTAAATTAATCACATTTTGAATATAATTACTTCCAATATTTTTCTCTTCACTTCGTATCATAAAGCGACCAAAGAGAAAATTGAGTTTCATTTTAAGAAGATGAAATTCGCTCGATGGCAGATCGTTTTCGGCTAATGATAAATCACTATAATATTTAGCAAAACGGCTTGAAATATCTTTGCGCAGAAAAGCAGTTTCCTGTAATTGCTGTAAGTCGTTTGTAATTGTGGGGAAAAATTCGTCGAAATAATCTAGCACAAATTCAAAATGCAGCAAGTTATAGTGTATCTTTTTCTTGTAGTTATTTGTGTAACTGTAATATTCGCTTGCCTTTGTTAAGCTGAAAAAATCCCTCCCATGCAAAAGATACCTATCTTCATAATATTCAGCCGCTAATCGATAAAATTCTAATTGCTTGAATTTAGCCATTTTTTCAAAAATTAAGTTCTGAATTAAATGAAATTTTCCAACAATTAGTATTCTATTGTTTTTTTCTATTTCATAAACTAAGCCTTTATGCACAAGGCTCTCTATAATTCTAACTGCAATTATGGGTGACAAATCAAGAACGCAAACCATTGTACTAACTTCAATTTCTTTTAATACTGCTAATAGTTCTAAAGCTTCGTATTCATCGCTACTAAGACTGAGTGCAAGCTTATCCATTATCTCCGTGCATTTCTCTGAGGAAAAGGTTGTTAAATCTGCACTGCGCTTAACATTATCCACAAATTCTCTGAGCAATAATAAATTTCCATTTGTGTAGTGATAACCTTTTATAAATACTTCATCATTACAATGAAGATTGTTTAAGTTCTCTCGTATGAAATAAGCGCTATTGCTATAATTCATAGGCTCAATTAGTATATTTTTTACATGGGAGAAATTCTTGATTTTCTTTAAAAAACTGTAATCAACAGAAAAATTAGGGCAATATTCGCAAACAATAAATAAATTTTTCGATAAGGTGGCAAATAAATATGTTAGCAGTAAATTTGCACTTTTAGTGTCTATGGCTTCTAAATTTTTTAACACCAACACACATTTTTTCATGTTTTTATTTAGATAGTCTACAAGGATTCTAAATAAATGCGAATGGCTATTTTGAGAAAGCTCAGAAAAATGTTTAGAACTAATCAAACCTTTATTTAAACCCATCCACGCCGATAATACATCAATTAATATTTCAACACCATAATAATCAATCGGGCGAGAATAAATCTGAAAATCCAGTTGTACTATTTCTGACTTTGGAACTTCACCCATAAATTCCTTAAGTATTTCACTTTTGCCCATGCCATAATCGCCGTTTATCATAATATGTCTAAATGGCTTTCCTGTATGAAAGCTATGGTATTCTTCCTTAATAGCTGTGATTATTTCTGTATCAGCTTTATTTATTTCGGTAAAATTTATTGATTTTATAGCTTTTTTAAGTTGTAAGATTTTTTTAAACATACCCTGTGTTTCTTCCTCGGGCTCTATACCTAAATCTTCACTTAGGTTTTTAGATAGGGTTTTATAGCATAGTAGTGCAGTGTTGTAATCTTTTCTAAAACTATATATTTGCATAATCTGCCTACATGCTTTTTCATGATAGGGGTCTATTTTTAGTATGCGTAAAGCACAAATTTCTATTTGCTGTACTAAATTATTTTTTATGCTAATTTCCATTTCTTTTTCAAAACGTGTAATGAACATTTTTTCATATACACTACGCATTGTTAAAACCCAATTTTCAAACTCGGGACTACTTTTTATATTGAAATGCTCCAAAAAGACGCAACTTGGCAGTTCCAATAATTCTTCGGTGCTATTTTCTGTAATAAATAAATCTACATCCCTACTCACCTTAACATCGGGCGATAATGTTATAAAAGAATGTCCGCTTGATATGATCAAATCATCTGGGAAATTTTTCTTAATAGAATATAAGCAATTACGGAGGTTTCTTCGTGCAATCTCTTGCGGAGTATCGCACCAGAAAAGCTCTGAAAGCTCTTCACGAGTACATTTATTGTTAAATAAAATATAGATTAATAGAGCAAGAGTTTTTTTCTGCTCCATCTTAACATCTATTTTGTTTATCTGAAGCGAGGGTTTCCCAAAAAAATTGATGCTTATATCCATTCTTCTACCTCCAAAAAAGATGTTTAATCGCATTATAGCAGATTAAACATCTTTTTAACAGTTAAATTCCTATATTTTACAAAACAATTTAATTCAAGGCAACTTTTTTAATCAACTCATCATCGCAAATATGTGGCAAAGTAATTTGGGAGTTTTCACTTTTGCTATTATATTTATCGGCAGTTTCGATGGCATTTTCGTTTCTACTCCATGCACGTCTTGCAATTCCACACATTA
This sequence comes from uncultured Oscillospiraceae bacterium, assembly GCA_964370185.1. Taxonomy (GTDB): domain Bacteria; phylum Bacillota; class Clostridia; order Oscillospirales; family Ruminococcaceae; genus CAYJEQ01. The sequence goes on along the minus strand of CAYJIJ010000034.1, from coordinate 9,760 downwards.
CATCGTAGCTCACTGCCCTTTTAATAATATTATCAGTTTCTACACTTCCATCTAAGAGTAGCCCATAGCCACAGCTCTGTGAATTTCCGATACCTGTGCCGCCGCCATTGTGCATGGATAGCATTGTCATCCCCATACCTGCATCACCGGCAAAAACGAGTGCGGACATATCCGCTGTAATATTACTGCCGTCTTTAATATTTGAAGTTTCGCGAGATGGGGCATCGGTGCCACCCGTGTCCATATGGTCACGCCCAAGCATTATTGGCCCTACTTCTTTATTCCTTACCATTTCGTTAAACTTAAGGGCTATTTCACACCTTGACTCAGCGTTTTGATACAGAATTCTGGCTTGTGTGCCAATTACCAAATTATTTTTCTCAGCATCCCTAATCCAGACATAGTTATCATAATCCTGATAACAACTATCCTTATCTATGCAGGACATTGCGGCGATATCTGTTTTCTTTAACTCTTCTTTGTCCCCCGAAAGGCATACCCACCGGAAAGGGCCATAACCATAGTCGAACAAATTAGGCCCTAAAAATTCCTCAACAAAAGATTTATAGATAAACCCATCTAAAGGATTTTTGCCATTTGTGCAGACTTCATTTATGCCAAGTTGATACATAGTGGAGGTTAGACTGTTTCCATAGTCAAAGAAATATGTACCTCTTCCCCTTAGTAATTCTATCAGCTCATGATGCTTGTATATGGTTTTCTTGACAAGTTCTACAAATTGCTCTTTATCTTCTTCCAACATTTTTGCTCTCTCAGCAAATGTAACCCCTTGTGGACAATACCCACCATCAAATGCTACATGGCAGGAAGTTTGATCGGTTAGAATATCAATTTTCTTGTTATTATCCACTGCATATTGAAGCAAATCGACAATATTGCCATGAAAAGCGATTGAAACTGCCTTTCCTTTTTCAATGTGATCATAGGCTAAGTCAAATGCCTCTTCGGGGGTGCTGGCGCATAAAGAAATCCATCCCAAACGTTGCCTCAGCTCAATTTTGGATTTGTCCACTTCTGCCACAATTCCTACGCCGTTGCACATTTCTACCGCTTTACCTTGCGCCCCACTCATTCCACCAAGCCCTGCGGATACAAATAGTGTGCCTTTGAGCATATCGCTGTCATTTTCTTGTTTGCGTATTGTGCGTGCAACCGATAGTAAGGTGGAAAAAGTACCATGCACAATTCCCTGACTGCCAATATAAAACCATCCGCCAGCAGTAAATTGCCCATAGTTTGATACACCGAGTGCTGCAAGCCTATTCCAGTTATCATTATCATTATATGCACCTACCATTAAACCATTTGTGAGGATTACTCGAGGTGATAATTTTGAAGATGGAAATAGCCCTAAGGGATGCCCCGAGCTTATAACTAAGGTTTGATCTTCACGCATTTCTTCAAGGTATCTCTTAATTAAGAGATACTGCATCCAGTTTTGGCACACTTGACCTGTTTCGCCATAAGTTGTGAGCTCATATGGGTAGAGTGCTACATCAAAATCAAGATTGTTATCAATCATTACTTGTATAGCTTTACCTGCTAAGCACCTGCCTTTATATGTATCAATTGGCCTGCCATAAATCTTGCCATGGGGTCTAAAGCGATAGCCATAAATTTTACCTCGTTCGGTTAATTCATTGTAAAATTCTTTTGCCATAGCTTCATGGTGTTTTTCAGGTATATACCTGAGAGCATTTTTAACTGCTAATATAATATCCTCATTGGATAAATCGGAAACTCTTTTTGGTGCTCTGCGCACTTCCAATGAAAACACTTCTTTTTCGGGCAGAACATCAAAAATATTAAAATTTTTCTCTTCTAAAATCATTTTATTCTTCATCCAAACACTCCATTCCGCTAATCAATGTGGACAATTTAAGAGAAGTATATAAAAATATCTCACTGCTAATATTGCCCACATTGTTATTTTTATAAATTTAATTGCCTAATTTTTTATTATCAAAATACAATATGTGTAGCAATTGCACATATTGGAATTAGAAATGCTGTGCGTACTAAAAAGATTAATAGTAAATCTTTAAAGCCTACGGGGATTGCAGAATCAAGCATAGTGTTTGCACTTTCTGTAAAGAAAATAATTTGCGAAGTAGATAGTAGCACTACAAAGAAACCACTCGAAGCTGCTATTTCTGCACCTGCAACAAGTGAGCTTGGAAGTGAAAGTGCGAAAAATCCTGCAAGTATACCGGGGGCGATTGTTTGTGCATCGGCTAAGCCAAACAGCTCCAAAATAGGTGCAATGGGCACACCCAACCAACCAACAATTGGAGTGTATTTTGCAAGTGCGAGGAATATAACGGATATTGATATGATGTATGTACATACTTTCCATGCAAATCCTACCGAATTAAGCATAGCTTTTATAATTACACTAAAGGAAACGCCTTCAACTTTTTCACTTGCAGCATCAATTGCAGAGGGGAAAGTGTCACTGCTATATCCTTTAGTTTTGCGCTGTTCTTCTGTTTGAACTTCGCCGTCTATATATGTGTCTTTTTTCTTAGAAAGAGGGGGTATTCTAACCATGATTATCGCCATGATAAATGTTACTATCAGAGAAGAAAGTACTATTTGAGAATAATAGGCGGCGGCTCCTGTTAGCCCTGATAAAAAGGCATATGTACCTAAGCTACATATACTAAATGAAGTTGTGATAGCTATGGATTCTCTTGCTGTATAAACTTTATTTTTATACAAATTACTTGTAATCATTACACCCAAAGATGGTGCACAAACAAATGAGGATAAGGCATCAATAGAAGCTTTCCCAGGCACTCTAAACACTTTTCTCATGATTGGTTCCATTAATATTCCTAAAAATTCAAGCAAACCAAACTCTGTAAGCAGAGCAACCAGTGTGCCTGCTACTGTCAGTGAATAAAATACATCTCGTGCAACGTTAAGAGAGCTCATTCCCACTGTTGGGTCAATAATAAAAGCAGGACCTATGTTTAAAGCTACCATAAAGGCAAAAACAGTAGAAGCTATGTAGCAAAAATATGAGAAAACACTGTCTTTGCTGTGGCGTTCTTTAATCCACTTTGGAGCGGAACTCATTTTTGCCCACAGGCAAGTACCTAAAGTTGTAGCACATAATATAACAACTAACCACATATTTGCAACTTGGGGAACCAGTGATTTTGCTATATCAATTGCATGGAGCAGGGGCACGGTGGTTTTACCATTATAGGGTACATTTACAAAGAAAAACAAGATTCCGACTAAGCTACAAATAACAAATTTCGCCAGTGCTGTTCCATTACGTTTTTTTAACATAGAGATAACCTACTTTCTTAATGTAAATTTATAATACGATTTCCCTTCACTTTCGGTCGCTATGATAGTGGCAAGAAAGTGGAGATAAAATATAATAAACACGAAGCCCCACATTTTCACATATACCTCCCCTGCTCATAGCGGGGATACATCATGGAATTTATTTTGTGTTTATTATATCAACTCATTTTTGACTACTACAAACTCCTCGCTAATTCGTATGCACTCCAAATAGCATTCATAATATTGCATACCTCTTTGCAATCTCCGATTTTATATATATTTGCATGATACTCTGATATATTATTGTATAGCTTATCATCGCTTCTATATCCAATAGCGGATATTAAATCACTGCCGCTAATTTCCCCTAAACTGCCATCAGAAAATTTGTATTTGAGCTTACCTATATCGGTTTCGATTACTTTAGCATCTACAATAATCTCAACCTTATTAAATTTAAGGAGATCACAGAGCATTGTACGATTCATATGTGGAGTTGCGGCTTTTCCTGAGAGAATATCCTTTGCCGCTTCCACAATTGTTACATTTTTGCCCATTTCAGATAAATGGAGTGCTAATTCGCATCCTACAAGGCCTCCCCCGATAATAATTGGGTTATCGCCTACAATATGTTTATTCATGAGAACATCTTCTGCAAGATGAATTTGCGAAGCACTTTTATCTAAATTCAGTTTAATTGGCTCAGAGCCAGTGGCAACTATTATTATGTCCCATTCATCCCAGCTAATAGCCTCTTCAGCAGAGCAGTTAAGATTTATAGGCACACCGAGCCGAGCAAGTTCTCCGCTATACCAGTTTATAAGCCTTACATCATCATGCTTAAAGCTTGGCACCGAGGCTATTAGTAGTGCTCCACCTACACGGTTGTTTTTCTCAAATATTGTCGGATTATGCCCCCGTGTAGCCAATACCCTTGCAGCTTCCATTCCAGCTGGGCCTGCGCCGATAATAGCAATTTTCTTTGGGGCATCAGTTGGAGTGAGACCGTATGTTGTTTCGCGTCCACAGACAGGGTTTACCGCACAGGAGAGTGGCCTTGCAGTTGTGAGGCGTTGCATACATCCCTCGTGGCAACTTAGACAGGGACGAACAGTGGAAAACTCATTCTGCTTAATTTTGTTAACTGTTTGAGAATCGGCTAATAATGAGCGTCCCAGTCCGATTAAGTCGGTTTCACCGTTTAAAAGAGACTCTGCGGCTATATCGGGATTATCCATACGCCCTGCAACAATCACGGGGATATCAATATTATCCTTAAGCAGTTTTCCAAAGCTTCTATTCATACCGTGCTCAAAATACATTGGAGGATGTGCCCAATACCATGAATCGTAAGCACCTGCATCAACATCAATTCCATCGTAGCCTGCTTCTTGCAAAATCTTAGCCGCTTCAATTCCTTCCTCAATGTCCCTACCTAATTCGATAAAATCTTCATTTGGCAATCCGCCTTGATGGAAGCCTTTTATATATGATTTTATTCCATATCTCATTAAAACTGGAAAGGATTCTCCGCATTGCTCTTTAATACTCTTGACTATATCACAGGCAAATTTCAGTCTTCCTCTTAAATCTCCGCCGTATTCGTCGGTTCTTTTGTTAAAGAGGCTCATAGCAAACTGATCTAATAAATAACCTTCGTGGACAGCGTGTATTTCGACACCGTCAAATCCTGCTTGCTTACATATTTTTGCCGTTTCGCCCGTCTTGCGAACAATAGTCTGTATTTCTTCGACAGTCAGCTCTCTACACATTAAATTAGGATCCCAAAAATGGGGCATTTCCGAGGCTGAAACGGGTTGTTTTTTCAACAAATGCGGTTTAATTACTCGCCCAAACCCAGCTGTTAACTGTGCAAAAATCTTGGTGTCATATGCATGTACTCGCTCACACATTTCGCTTGATGTCATAATGAATGCGGCAGGACTATCCGTTGGACATGGCATTACTCCAGGGGCTACTACTTCAATTTCATTTTCTACATAAAGTGTGCCGGTGATAATTAACCCTACACCGCCTTTAGCACGCTCTACATAATATTCTACCCCTCGCTCATTAAAGGTGTTTTCTTTAGTAACCATTCCACCCGTACCCATCGCTACCATTGCATAGCGATTTTTGAGCACTACATCCCCTAATACATAAGATGAAAACAATTCGTTTTTATAATTTTTCACTTTGAACTCCTTTTATCTGTATTTTCTTAACCTTTTATCGCATTAGCTAATGAAAGTATACCGCTGTATTGTCACAAAAACATCTTTTTTATCATGTTTTTTTGACAATTTTTATTTTTTTTACAAAACAATTGCAAATTTGGCAGAATTAAAAAAGATGTTTTTCTCCATAGATGCATATTGTCCTTATTTGCTCCCAAGTGGTATTTTCATTTTTTCTTAAAATTATAGCTGTATTATAAGGGTGTAATTAGCATGTCAAGGTTTTTATGGCGGATAGAGCGAAACAGGTAATAGAGATAGCCTCTAAAATGACCACTGCTTGACCGCAATAGACCACTACTCCCCCAAAAACATCAAAAAGCCTATAATTCCTCTTCTAATAGGGATTACAGGCTTTTCGCATATGCTATACAATTTGTGCATAACCACCACAAACTCAGTTATAGTATCACTTATTGGAATATTTATTCCAAAATCCGAGAACATCGTTTTAAAATAAAAAGAAAATGCAAATGCTTCAGCTGCTGATACACAAACAATTGCTATAATATAATTCCACCCAGCTATAAAACCGAAAAATCTGCCCAATCCCAGTGATGCATATTTATATGTACCACCTGCAAATGGCAGTGCACTACTCATTTCAGCATATTATTGTGCAGGATAAAGTGTGATGAGAAATGCCGCAACCGTAGCTAAAATAACTGCATTCCCCATCATTCCATCAAAATTCAGCAAATTCAACATATGATTATCATTTATTTAGCTCTAATTATCATTGACATTAAAATAACGATATGAGATAATAGAGTAATAGCAATCCGAAAAACTAAAACTTTTTTTACACTATGGAGGAAAAATCATGTCCACAACTACATCACGTAGAGATTTTCTAAAAAATTCATCACTGCTAATCGGCGGAACAGCTGTATTTGGCTCAGCGGCATTTTTGTCCGGATGTTCTTCAGCCGAGGCCACTTCATCCCCAGCAGAACCTGCTGAAATAGTAATTCCAGCGCATCCCTACCAATATGTTGAACTTGACACAGTAAAAGCTGAGGACATCGCATACAATGGCTATTATGAGGCAGGATGTTGCTACGGTGTTGCTAAGGCAATGCTTGGACAGCTACAAGACCAAGTAGGCTTCCCATACACAGCTATACCTGTTGATATGTACAAAACAGGTAAGGAGGGTTATGCCATTGGCACACTATGTGGAGCATTAGCAGGCGCTGTAAATGTAATATCGGTCTGTGCTCCAACGGATGCTGCTAAAGATATCATTGCCGATTTATTTAAATGGTATTCTTCAACTAATCTACCACTATATAGACCGGAAGGTCTAAGCGATGTGCAGACAGTATCGGGCTCGGTTAACTGTGCTGAATCGGTAACTATATTTAAAAACGCCGCAGGTGTTGAACAAGATGATCCAATCAGAAAAGAGCGTTGCGGTGCAATCAGTGCCGATGTAGCAAAAAAATCAATTGAGCTTTTAAACATTTATTATGGCTATGCAGAAGCACCTGCCCCCGAACCAGAAGCAGAAGTAGTACTTGCTGATAACGAATACATTGGCGAAGCTGACGGTTACGGCGGTAATGTAAAAGTAAAGGTAACAATGGATAAAGATCAAATTTCCAAAATCGAAGTGCTCGAGCACAGCGAAACAGCGGGTATTTCCGACCCTGCATTTGCAGCAATTCCAGATGCAATCATTGCTGCTCAGTCAACAAAAATTGACCATGTTGCCGGCGCTACTGTGTCCAGTAATGCTATAATGGCGGCTGTTGAAAACGCTCTTTCTAAAGTAGCGAAATAATTGTAATTACTCTTAAGGAGGAAAGTTATGTTTGGTAGATTTGGATTTGGCGAATTAATGCTGATATTCGGCATCATACTTTTGGTACTTGGCCCTGCAAAGCTGCCCGCACTTGCCAAAAGTATGGGGCAGGCTTTAAAGGAATTTAAAAAAGGTTCTCAAGATGTCACAAAGAAATTTGATGAGCTTGTAGAGGAGCCGATGCAAGAAGCAAAGGCGGCAGTTGAGCAATCAGTTTCAGGTGACGAAACTAAATAATATGGGTATCTTTACAAAAAAGCTAAAAGATTCAAGCGGTGAAATGACTGTTATGAGCCATTTAGACGAGCTGAGAAGCCGCTTGAGAATTGTTGTAATTGTAAATCTTATTGCGGCGATGGTGCTATTTAATTTTTCCGATATTTTAATGCAGTATCTTTTGGATTTAAACCCAGGTATGGATTTAGTTTACATAAATCCCTCAGAGCTATTACTTGAGTATGTGCAAATCTCGTTTTTAGCGGCATTTGTACTCTGCTCACCAATAACTTTCTACCATTGTTGGGCTTTTATCGAGAAAGGGCTATTTAAGAGGGAGAAAATATATGTTTTTATCTCGCTAATATTTGGTTTGATATGTTTTATTTGTGGTGTATTTTTCTGCTACATAGTAGTGCTCCCCATTACACTGCAATTCTTTATGAGAATTGAAATAAGCGAAGTTACCGCTATGATTTCAGTTCAGTCATATGCAAATTTTGTTAATACAATGCTTTTGTGTTTTGGCGTAGTTTTTGAAATGCCAGTTGTAGTATTCCTCTTAACAAAGCTAAAAATACTAAAGCCAACCCTTCTCAAAAAACACCGCGGATATATTATTATTGCTATTTTCATATTTGCCGCACTCATTACACCACCCGATGTAGTCTCTCAGATAATGCTCGGTGTTCCTATGATGATTTTGCTTGAGATTAGTATTATCATATGCTATTTAGTGGATAAGACCAATAAAAAGCTCGAATTAAAAGCAGAAGCATTACAATAGTAAATATTTCTATTATTTATTCTATCTATAAAAATGAAGTAAGCAGGGTTTTATTGATTTAAACAATCAGTAAACCCTGCTTTTTTCAAAGTCTTTTTATTCTCTTATTAATGATGATGTGTTATATCCTTAAATCCCTCGCCGTATACCTCAGTAGACTCAGTTACCATCACAAATGCTTTTGGGTCGGCTTCATGGACTATTGAACGCAAAAGATAAAACTCTGATTTTCGCACCACGCACAGTAGCACATGGGTAGCTTCACCGCTATATGCACCTTTTGCTTGCATAATTGTTGCACTTCTCTCGATATGTTCAATGATTTTTTTCGATATATCCTCTGGCTTTGATGTAACCACTGTAACATGTGCACCTTTATCAATCCCATACATTATACTGTCGATAATCTGAGTGCAGGTAAAGAGGTTAATCATGCCAAAAAGTGCGGATTCTATATTGCCAAATACAAATATTGAGCTCGATAGTATAATGCCATCTATAATGAGGAGTGCTCGTCCCATTGACACATGTGGAAATCGCTTTTTGAGGAGCTTTCCCAGTATATCGCTCCCACCAGTAGTTGAGCCCGATAGAAAAATAAGGGTCATCCCTATGCCTACAAAAACTCCGCCAAATAAACTCCCCACCATTCTATCACCTATATATTGTGGGATAAATTTAGCTACAAATCCATCCAAAACAACTGCACTGACAACACAAGCAACGGATGTATTTATAACAAAACTACGGCTAACATATTTCCACGCAAGCAAAAGCAACGGGATATTGATAATAAATGTAAGTGTACCTACTGGCAATTCGGTAAGGAAATTTATCATAATAGCAATACCCGATGCGCCTCCCGGCGCTATCTGCGAGGGCACTACAAAGCAATGTGTCCCTATTCCATAGAGCAGACTACCCAAAAGCATGAGCAGGATGTTTTTAGCTGATTGTTTTTTCATGAATCCTCCTAAATTATTTTGAAATTTTTGCAGTTTTTCGCATTATGCTTCGTTGATCTAAGTTGTAATGGATCAACTATTCCATCTTCGTCCGCACTATCGAAGATATAATTTGTGAATGTCCAGTTTTAAGGATTTTTGAAAGCCATTATACTATTATATTAAAGCATTTATATAGGTATATACATTGTATAGGTTTAATCGCTATTATTGTAACATATTATTCTAAAACCAATCAAGCATTTAAATAGTATGTAATAAAATATTATCATTGTGGAAATGAATTTACTACTACCGGGCTGCGAAAATTATCAAAATGAAGAAATCTATCTCTTTTTGCTACATTAAAGCGATAATTCCATGAAGAATTCGTGAATAAACCTTGACTTTACACAGATGGTTTGCTATTATGAAACAACAGCTA
>CAYJIJ010000033.1:24896-27285 GCA_964370185.1 uncultured Oscillospiraceae bacterium | reverse complement strand
TCGAACCCACGAACCTGCTCATTACGAATGAGCTGCTCTACCAACTGAGCTACTTCAGCATAAAATATAATAAATAAATACAACACGAGTTTTTCGGATTTTTGCTTGCGTTTATTATATCATTTTCAATTTTCTTTGTCACTGACATGATGTAACATTTGATACAAAAATTAAATTACTGTGAAAATAGTAAAAATGTATAATTAATTTTTATAGAAAATAAACAATGTTCAGCTTTGAAATTTACTTCCAATAATTTCGAAGGCAAAGTATTTTTGTTAATCAAAATGTAGGATAATAAATTTAAGAAGAAAAATATGATAGTTTATTTTGCTATAATTCTTCTCCAAGCATAGCACTTATATCCATTTCTGTTTCACTAAGTGTGATATTTTGAATAATCTGAATAGCTTTATTATCTGCTATTAAATTTGCAACATCATTTTACAATTGCTTTTACCTGCCCTATGAGTTAGGCTATTGCAGATATTATCATGCAATTCTTGAGCAAATATAGTGTGGCAAAGCATAAAAAACCATGCATAATTGTGGTTTTAAACACTATATCAATATCGGAAAGTAGCTGATAAATAGAACAGAAATGAAAATCCAAATTATTTATATAGCAATATTTGTACTAATTGTTAAATCATTGAAACAATTTTGTGCATATATACATAATTAAGACATAAAATATTAATTAAATATTGTAAGTGCGATAAATTTCATGTATAATTACTCTAATTATAGTATAAGGAGGAAAGAACATAATGTCTAAATCACCAGAAAAAAGGGGTCAATTTGGCTCTTCCCTTGGGTTTGTGTTGGCGTCCGCTGGCTCAGCAGTAGGACTCGGGAATATATGGAAATTTCCACGTATGGCATTTAACTACGGCGGAGGAGCATTTATTTTAATCTATATATTTATAGTAGTGTTTATCGGTGCTACTGTAATGCTCACCGAGCTCACAATAGGGAGAAAAGTCCATAAAAACTGCGTGGGTGCGCTGAGGACGCTCAATAAAAAATGGTCATTCATAGGCGGACTTGGAATACTCACAGGATTTATCATACTTTCATATTACAGCCATGTTGGTGGATGGGTGCTAAAATATGCGGTGGGATACCTATTTACACCAGAAGTAATATTTAATGATCCAACTTCATTTTTAGTCGAAAATGTTTTAGGGGCAAGCTCTTTCCCGATTGAGGGAGCAATAATATATCCGGCAATAGTTATGCTAATTACAGTGTTTATAGTAATAAAAGGCATTTCCGGCGGTATTGAAAAAACCAATAAAATACTCATGCCAGCATTATTTATTATGCTGATTATTATGGGTATACGTGGACTTACAATGCCTGGAGCTTCGGAGGGTATAGCACATCTACTCACAATTGATTTTAGCACACTCACACCGAATACCATCATGCAAGCACTTGGGCAAGCATTTTTCTCATTATCACTTGGGATGGGTGTAATGTGTACCTATGGCTCATATTTAAGCAATGATTCAGATTTGGTAAAGGACACATTTACAATCTGCGGGCTGGACTCAGCAGTAGCGCTCATAGCATCATTCGCAATTATTCCAATAGCTTTCTCGGCAGGGCTTGAAATTCCTGGAGGAGCTGGGAGCGCTGGATTTGGATTTATTTCAATGGCGGAAGCGTTTAAAACAATGCCTGCAGGCCAAATATTTGGATTTATCTTCTACTTCCTAATGTTTTTTGCTGCAATTACCTCGGCTATTTCAATACTCGAGGGAACAGTAGCGTTCTTTAGTGAAGAGTTTAAACTTAGCAGGGCTAAAACTGCCATTGCACTTGCACTCATAATGTACTTCTTAGGAATGTTCTACACATTATCACAGGCTAATATGGACTTAAAACTTCCATGGATGGATGCTAATGGTATAACCTACCCAATAGTGGGCGACTGGATGGAATTTACCACAGATAAACTCCTAATGCCACTCGGAGCACTTTTGTTCTGCATATTTGCAGGATGGATTTGGGGTGTGGATAATGTTTCTGCTGAGATAGAAAGCAGTGGTATGAAGTTTAAACTAAAGAAAACCTACACTTTCTGTGTAAAATATTTAGCACCAATTGCAATTACTGTAATACTTCTCAGTGGATTTGGATTTATTAATCTCTAAGATAATACTTCTATTAAGACTTAAATACTAATATATAAATAAGAATACTTCTCCGTGACGAAAAGGAGAAGTATTCTTATTTCTTTTTGCGTAAAAAAAGTATTTCTAAAAATTTGAAATAGATTTAAAAAAGCTTAACATTTCTATTCCTTTTATTTAAGTTTTGTGGTAAAATAAAAAAGATAGTATCATATATATCCATGAGCAAAACTAACCTTGTATACTTT
>CAYJIJ010000033.1:0-24886 GCA_964370185.1 uncultured Oscillospiraceae bacterium | reverse complement strand
CACATATAGATTGGAGTGAAGGTATGAAAAATAAAATTGATTTATTTAGACCTATAATTAATACAGCTATATTGTCATTTGTGGCAATTTCATTAGTAGTGGTACTTTTTGATGTTATCTTACTTGCATATATATCTCCGATAGTGCTAATCTCTGTGGGGTATCTTGTGTATAGAAATCATCAGTTTAATTCCTATGCAAATACATATCTCAAAGATGTGAGTAATATTGTTAGCACTATGTATGATAGCACGCTAATTGCATTTCCAATACCCGTAGTTATATGCACAAGTACTTTTGAAATAATGTGGATAAACGAAAAGTTTAATGATACATTCAAAAGTGAAAATGAATTATTTGGAACATTAATCACAGATTTATTTTCGGAGATTACCTCTGAAAGCATTTCTGATGGAGAGATGGTATCGGTAACATATGAAAATAAAAGATACAGTGTTATAGTTACACAAAACAGTGTGAATGAAAATGGTGGAATTTCCCTTTATTTTATTGATGACACTGAACTTAAAGATAATGCCGAGCTATACAGCAAAATAAGGTCGGCGATAATGTTCATGGTAATAGATAATTGCGATGATATTATTCAAAATTCAAAAGAAAATGAGGGCAGGGAGCTCATAAGCAGAGTTGAGTACGAAGTGAGGAGCTATATTAAAAAGTATGGGGGATTATTTGTCCGCACTGAAAGGGATAAATTCACCGTGATTTTACCAAGTCACGCCCTTGATAAAATTATAGAGGGTAAATTCTCAATACTCGACACAGTGAGAAATCTATCCGATAAAAAAGAAATGACTGCTACACTTTCAATAGGTGTCAGCCGAAATAATGACGATATGACAACACTTGAGCAAGCCGCTAAACAAGCACTCGATATGTCACTGGGTAGGGGTGGGGATCAAGCTTCACTTAAAACCCAAAATGGATACGACTTCTACGGCGGTGTCTCCAAGGGCGTGGAAAAGCGCACAAAGGTGAAAACAAGAATTATTGCCACTGCGCTTTTAGAGCTTATTGAAACCTGCGACAATGTAATATTTATGGGGCATTCCTTCCCCGATTTAGATGCATTTGGTTCTTCGGTGGGTCTTAGTAAATGCGTGAGTGAAATGGGCAAAAAGATAAATATAGCAATCAGAAAAAATCGCCATCTCGTTTCACCATTATATGAACGCCTCGAAGAAAATGGCTATGCGGACATATTTGCCACACCCGAAGCACTGATGGATAAAGTGAATGATAAAACGCTTCTCATAATTTTAGATACCCATATAGAGAGCTTTTTAGAGTCTGCTGAGCTTTATAGAGCTTGTAAAAATATCGTAGTTATCGACCATCACCGCAGAATGGTGGGCTATATAGATAATGCAGTAATCTTCTTCCATGAGCCCTATGCTTCGTCTGCTTCAGAAATGGTGTCCGAGCTGATACCATATCTAATGCCAGCAACGGGAAGCCTTACTAAGATGGAAGCGGAAGCACTGCTTGCAGGAATTATGCTTGATACAAAGAATTTTATAATAAAGACAGGAGTGCGCACATTCGAAGCAGCGGCATTCCTTAAAAAGAACGGTGCGGATACCATAGAGGTTAAAAAGCTCTTTAGTGCAAATATAGAGAGCTACCAAAAGCGTTCGGAGCTTGTATCTTCTGCAAAGATATATAAAGGATGTGCAATAGTCACAGCTAAGAGCAACACCGACATCAAAGTTGTATCGGCACAGGCAGCGGATGAGCTTTTAACAATATCTGGAGTGGATGCCTCGTTTGTACTATTTGAAGATGGCGGCCAGATTGCATTCTCAGCAAGAAGCTTTGGTAAAATCAATGTGCAGATTATTATGGAAGCTTTAGGCGGTGGGGGACATCTCACCATGGCAGGCGCACAGATTAAAGAGATAACCATCGAAAAAGCACTTGAGATGCTAAACGAAGCAATAGATAAATACCATACTGAAAATACAAAATAAGATTTATAGATATAAAGGAGAAAAGCATGAAGGTAATTTTAACACAGGATGTAAAAGGTAGTGGAAAAAAAGGACAGTTAGTAGAAGTTTCGGATGGATATGCAAAAAACTTTCTACTAAAAAAAGGTCTTGCTAAGGAAGCAAATTCACAAGCTATGAATGAGCTTAAAAACAAAGAATCAGCTCAGGCACATCACGCCGAAATGGAAAAGCAAGCGGCGCTTGAAGTAAAATCAAAACTGCATGAAAAGAAGATTTCCATAAAAGCAAAAGCAGGCACGGGTGGCAGATTATTTGGCTCTGTTACATCTAAAGAAATAGCCGATTCCATTAAAGAGAATTTTAAAGTTGATATAGATAAGAGGAAAATTTCACTGGGCAGTGAAATAAAATCTTTCGGCGATTACACTGTGGAAATTAAACTAATACCGGGCATTTCGGCTTCGGTAACAGTGAGTGTTGGAGAATAGTGTTTGGAGGTAATTAAGGTGGAAGCCATAGAGCAAAGCACGATATTTTCTTCATTGCCATATAATTTAGAAGCAGAGCAGTCGGTACTTGGCTCGGTGTTAATAGACCCAACCTGCCTTCCCGACATTATGGAGATACTAAAACCAGAAAGCTTTTTTCGAGCTCAGCATAAAGAAATTTTTTCTATATATCTCAGGATGTTTCTCTCCTCGCAGATAATAGATTTTATAACAGTGCTCGAAGAGGTAAAAATCTCAAATGTTTTTGCTTCGGAAGAAGACGCAAAGGTTTATTTAATACAGCTTGCACAAGTTGTTCCCTCCACTGCTAATGTGAATGCATATGCAAAGATTGTGAGGGAAAAAAGCTATATAAGAAACCTTATGACGGCTTCCCAAAGTGTGATTGACCTTGCACAGGAAGGGCAAACCGATGCCACGGCATTGCTCGACATGGCGGAGCAGAGCATATTTGATATTAGAAGCGGAAAAGACACCACGGGACTTGTGAGAATTGATGAAGTAATTATAGAAGAGTACGACCGCCTGCAAAAGCTCAGCGGAGACGACAAATCGGAATTCCAAGGGCTTGATTGCGGATTTAGTGCTGTAAATTCGGTGCTCACTGGGCTAAATAAATCCGATTTAATACTACTTGCGGCGAGACCCGGTATGGGTAAAACCTCTTTTGCGCTTAATCTTGCTACAAATGTAGCCAAGAGCTCAGGCAAAAAAGTGGCAATATTCTCGCTCGAAATGAGTAAGGAACAGCTTGTGTCAAGGGTGCTTTCTTCCGAAGCACTGATACCCAGCCAAAGCCTTAGAACTGGCGAACTTTCTGGAAACGAATGGGTGCGTCTTGGTATGCAGGCACAAATTCTTTCCAAACTTCCCATATATATAGACGATGCACCGGGCATTTCGGTGGCACAGATGAAGGGTAAACTAAGACGTATAAAAGATTTAGGACTCGTGGTAATAGATTACCTCCAGCTCATGACGGGCAACCGTAGGAATGATAATCGTGTGCAGGAAATTTCAGAAATTACCCGTTCTCTCAAAATCATGGCAAAAGAGCTTAATGTGCCTGTTGTAACTCTTTCTCAGCTATCCCGTGGCCCTGAATCCCGCTCAGACCACAGACCGATGCTTTCAGATTTGAGGGACTCAGGCTCAATAGAGCAAGATGCGGATATAGTTTTGTTTTTATATCGTGAAGCGTATTATGATAAAAACATTGAAGAGCAGGGTGTTGCGGAATGTATTGTGGCAAAAAACCGCCACGGTGAAACTTCCTCTGTGAAGATTGCATGGGATGGGCAGTTTACAAGGTTTAGCAATTTGGAGTTGTTTAGAAGTGAAGAATAAAGTTTTTGATACAATAAAAAAACATAATTTAATAATAGGGAACTCTTCTGTCTGCATCGCCTGCTCGGGCGGTGCAGATTCAGTTGCACTACTGCACTTTTTATATGAAAATAAATTAAAGCTAAAGATAAATGAATTATTTGTTTGCCATCTAAATCACTGCCTCAGAGATGAGGAGAGCGAGAGGGATATGAATTTTGTTAAAGATCTCGCCGAAAGTTTAGGGCTTACTTTTTTTCTGAAGAGAGTTGATGTAAATGAGCTCTGCAAAAGGGAACATTACTCCACCGAGCTCGGTGCAAGAGTGGCAAGGTATGAATTCTTTGCCGATGTGCATAAAAAAACAAATGCACTGATAGCCACAGCACATACACTAAGCGACTGCATGGAAACCACAATTTTCAACCTCGCAAGGGGCACGGGACTTGAGGGCGTGGGTGGTATTAGTGCAAAACGAGATTATATAATTCGCCCACTAATTGCAGTCACACGCAGTGAGGTGGAGGAATATATCACTGAAAATAATCTAAGCTATGTTACCGATAGTAGCAATCTATCCACCGAATACAGCAGAAATATGCTGCGCCATGAGGTAATACCGAAGCTTTATAATATAAATTCAGCGGCGGATAAAGCTTTTGCAAGGCTGTATGAGCAAGTAAGACAAAATCAAAGCTTTATAGAGAAAATCACTCTAAATGCATTAAAAAATATAACTACCACAAAAGGATATAGCATAGAAAAATTTTCAGAGCTTGATGAATATATAAAAACTACGCTTATTGCACATCTGTTAAGAGAAAGAAATATTTCAGCCTATAATGATAGGATTTTTGATATTCTGGCTATAATATCAATCGGCGGAAGAATACAACTAAACAAAGAGTATTTTTTTGATGCTCAAAAAAATCACTTTAATATTATAACTGAGGAGAAATTACTTTCCTATTTCAGTACTACAATCGGTGAAATAATGTGCAACAATGGAGAATACGAGCTTACAAACGGGAAAAAATATAAATTTTGCATTCTAAGTTGTGAACAAGTTGAAAATTTTGCAATAAATAAAAATTTAGACTTAAAAAATCTCCTTTCTTATGATAAAATAGATAGCAGTATGATTATAAGGCAGAAGGTGGATGGCGACATCATTAAGCTAAATAAATCATCGTGTAGCAAAAAGCTTAAAAAGCTATTTAATGAGCATAAAATACCTATAAAAGACCGTAAAGAGCGATTAGTCCTATCCACAGGAGAAGAAGTTTTGTGGGTTGAGGGAATAGGTTATAGCGAGATACTTTCTAAAAATGAAAACACTAAAAAATTTTTAGCGATTATTGTGGAGGGGACAAAATGAGAAATGACATGGAAAAAATACTTATTTCCGAAGCGGAAATAAAAGCGAAAGTCGCTGAAATAGGAGCGCAAATTACAAAGGACTATGAAGGCAAAAATCTACTTATGGTGAGTGTGCTTAAAGGCTCTGTGATATTCATGGCAGACCTTATGCGTGCAATTGAGATACCTGCGGCAATAGATTTTATGTCGGTTTCAAGCTATGGAAGTGGCATGGTAAGCTCTGGAGTGGTAAAAATAATAAAGGATCTCGATTTTCCGATTGAGAAGTATGATTTACTTATTGTAGAAGACATACTCGACAGTGGAAATACCCTAAGTTATTTACTTAAAATACTCTCAAAAAGAAATCCAAAGAGTATTAGAATAGCCACGCTTTTAGACAAACCAGACCGCAGAAAAGTACATGTAATACCTGATTATGTATGTTTTTCCGTGCCCGATGAATTCGTGGTAGGCTATGGACTGGATTATAACGAAAAATATCGCAATTTCCCTGAAATCGGGGTGCTAAAGCCCGAAGTTTATCAGGGATAAGCTTAAAGTATAGCATAAATTGAGGAGTGAAATAATTGAATAATAAAAACAATCGTAGTGTCAGAGGACTTGGCATGTATGTAGGACTGATACTACTGCTAATGCTAATTGTGTCTACAAGTGGCATGTTTAACAATGAAGAACCAAGAGAAAAATACTCTGTGATAATTGGCTATTTTGAAAATGAAATGGTTGAGGAGTTCACATTAGATCAAAGTAGCAGTCTGCTTACTATGACTATAAAAAACGAGGATGGGTCAACTCAAACAATAGAATACACAGTGCCAAACCAATCACTCTTTGTAAATGATGTTGAGCCACTCATAGAGGGATATAATGAAACCAATCCCGACAATAAGATGATATACGACTATGAACCGCTCACACAGCTGCCATGGTGGGTTAGCATACTGCCTTCAATACTGATTTTTGGCGGACTTGCGATACTTTGGTATATGATGCTAAGGCAAACACGTGGTGGTGGCGGAAATGTTATGGGCTTTGGTAAAGCCAAGCCGAGAACAGCCGACGACAGTGTGAAAGTTACCTTTAAAGATGTGGCAGGTGCCGACGAAGAAAAAGCAGAACTCGAAGAAATAGTGGAATTCTTAAAACAACCGAGCAAGTTTAGCGCACTCGGTGCAAGAATACCAAAAGGTGTACTACTAATGGGCCCTCCTGGTACAGGTAAAACCCTTATTGCTAAAGCTGTTGCAGGTGAAGCAGGCGTGCCGTTTTTCTCAATTTCGGGTTCGGACTTTGTTGAGATGTTTGTCGGTGTAGGTGCTTCAAGGGTTAGGGATTTATTTGACCAAGCTAAGAAAAGTGCACCGAGCATAATATTTATAGATGAAATCGACGCCGTTGGTAGGCACAGAGGTGCAGGACTCGGAGGCGGACACGATGAAAGAGAGCAAACACTAAATCAGCTACTTGTAGAAATGGATGGATTTGCCGCTAATATCGGTGTTATAATTATCGCCGCCACAAACCGCCGCGATATACTTGACCCAGCACTGCTCAGACCCGGCAGATTTGACAGACAAATTGTTGTGGGTTATCCCGATGTAAAGGGTAGGGAAGAAATTCTTAAAGTCCACACAAGGAATAAACCACTTGCACCAGATGTTGTGCTTTCAGTAATAGCTAAAACTACCGCAGGATTTACAGGTGCAGATCTTGAAAACATCATAAATGAGGCGGCACTATTAGCCGCAAGGGCGGACAGAAAAGCGATAACAATGATAGATGTGCAGGACGCTACCATCAAAGTTATAGCAGGACCTGAAAAACGCTCACACGTCTACACCGATAAGGATAAGCGCCTAACTGCATTCCACGAAGCAGGTCATGCACTTTGTACTTATTTTATGAAAAATGTAGACCCCGTGCACCAAATTTCCATTATACCAAGGGGTATGGCGGGTGGTTATACCATGAGCCTACCAACCGAGGATAAGCATTACCGTACCAAAAAGCAGATGAGTGAAGAACTTGTTGTGCTTTTAGGCGGTCGTATGGCTGAAAAATTAGTGCTCGATGATATCTCCACAGGTGCTTCTAACGATTTAGAAAGAGTTAGTAAAATTGCAAGGGCTATGATTACCAGATATGGCTTTAGTGATAAGCTTGGCCCAGTTGTATATGGGCAGGACCAAGGAGAGGTATTCCTCGGTAGGGATATATCACAATCTAAAAACTACTCCGATGTAGTTGCTCATGAAATAGATGAAGAAGTAAGGCTTGTGATAGATGTAGCCTATAAAAGGGCTGAGGAAATTTTGTCCACTAATATAGAAAAGCTTCATATTGTTTCAAATAGTCTACTCGAAAGAGAAAAACTTGAAGCCGATGAATTTAACACATTGATGGAGGGCGGTACACTCCCACCACTTGAAACAGAAACCACAGAGAAAGCACTCGAAGCTCCACAAGAAAATGAAGAGAAAGTTTTTGAAGAAGCAGTATCTGAAAATATAGATATTGTAGCTGCTCAGGAAAATGAGCAAACGGTGGAAACTGAGCAGGACAAAATGGATAATTAGCCTATATATTATCTAATATATTGACATTAACCCTCCTATGACGAACTTACCTAATCAATCATAGGAGGGATTTGTTTTGATTTCTTATATTAATATAAAGAAAAATGATGAAAAAAATTGAAAAATATGTTACAATTAATATATTGCAAACCACTCATAAAGCTATTTAAGAATAATAAATTAGTTAATTTTACTTTTTTTAAAAAAAATAATATTTTTTTTAAAAGTATGCAATAAAATAGCCATCTCGTGCATTACCTATATGTAGCAGGTGGTACCAAATGCTAAGGAGAATACAAAATGTTCTTTGTAATTTCAGACGATACTATAACAAGGGATAAGTCGAAAGACGAAGTTATTGAGCGGATGCTCTTAAATTTAGGCGACGAGAAATTGTCGGAAGATAAGCGAATATGGGCACTTGAAGAGCTTTATAACCTCACAAGAGCATCCGTATATGGATACGCACTAACTACGGTTAAAAATCCCACGGATGCGGAGGACATACTTCAAGATACATATATTCAGCTTTACAAAGGGGCAAAATTCTATAAAGCCCAAGGCAAGCCAATGGCCTATATTATTACAGTGGCTAAAAATTTGTGTATGATGAAGTATAGACAAAACCAAAAAACAGTGGATGTATCCGAAGAAGAATTTGTAAATTTTGTGGCAGAAAGCCGAGAGCTTTCCACAGAGGATAAAATAGTACTTGAGACATACTTAGGCAAGCTCAGTGAAGAAGAGCGGGAAATTGTAATTTTGTTTGCAGTAGCGGACTTTAAACATAGAGAAATAGCAGAAATGCTTGATATGCCGATGTCCACTGTAATGTCAAAGTACAATAGAGCAATTCAAAAGCTTAAAAAAATTGCCTCTGCGGAAAACTAAGAAAGGAGTATTTTTATGGAACAGAGAGATTTTAATACAGAAAAACAGCTCCGAAAGGCTATTTCTGCTGCTACACCCGATGTATGGGCAAAAATTGAGAGGGAATGTAGAGAAGGAGCAGTGGTTAATATGACTAATACAAATACTAAGAAAAATAAAGGGTTCAGCAGATGGGTAGCAGGTATAGCGGCGGCAGCAATGCTTACAGCAGGCGGAAGCTATTACCTAAACTTAACAGCTAATGCAACAACAGCGATAGTAGGACTTGATGTAAACCCAGGCTTAGAGCTTGAAGTTAATGCAGACCAAGAAGTTAATACAGTTAACACCTATAATGAAGAAGCAGTAGAGATACTTGACGATATGGATTTAGATGGTGTAGACCTTGATGTAGCTATGAATGCTGTAATTGGCTCAATGCTTAGCAAAGGCTATCTAACACCAGAGAAAAACACAGTGCTTGTGTCCGTGCAAGGCGAAAATGCACAGGTTATTAAAGCGCAGGTAGAAACTGGTATATCAAATATTCTTTCAGGCACAGGCAGTGAATATGCAGTAATATCCCAGGTGGTAGAAGCGGATACAGCACTTGAGCAAGTTGCCTCTGAAAATGTAATTTCCACAGGTAAGGCAAGTTTGATTGAAGATATTATTGAGAAGGACAGCACCCAGAGTTTTGAAAAATTAGCAGGACTCACAGTGCATGAGTTAAGCCAAATTGCAAATGATGATGATATCTTTGAAGATAATGATGACATTGCAATTAATGGTGCAATAAACCAAGACGCATATCTTGGAAATACAGCGGCAGGAGAAACAGCATTTGCAGCTGCGGGAGTGTCATTAGAGCAAGCAACTGATTTAGATGTAGACTTTGATGTTGAAGACGGTCTTCAGGTATATGAAGTTGACTTTGAAGTAAACGGCGTAGAGCACGAATATGTAATAAACGCTATGACTGGCGAAATTATATACAGCTCGGTTGATACTGATGATGATATGGACGACGACATGGACGATGACGACACAGACGACGACATGGACGATGATGACGACATGGACGACATGGACGACACGGACGATGATGACGACATGGACGACATGGACGACACGGACGACGATGACGATGACAATTCAAGCGTTCCAGCGACAACTCCTACTACAACTCCAGTAGTGGACAACGACGACAACGACGACGATGACAACAATGATGACATGGACGACGATGACGACGATGATCGTGACGATAATGACGATGACAACGACGATGATCGTGACGATAATGACGACGATGATGACAACGACGATGATGATGACGATCGTGATGATGACTAATCCTACTTTTTGAGTGAGTGAGAATATGATTGTAGTAAGAAAGCGCACCAAATGTGGTGTGCTTTCTTGCTTGTAGGATGATCTTGCAAGCTAAAATTAATGATAAGATTGCAGAGAGGGTGTACAAAAAATAAATCAACATTTTTAGTCATACCATAGCATTGTGTTATCTTTGCAATTAGATTTGCAAAATGTTATAATAGGGTTAATGTAAAACATTTATACAATGAGGGGTGCTGCATATGCCAAAATTCTGTTGTAATTATGATACGGGAGAATATGAGTACATATCACGAGATGGATATAGTTATGACCGCGGTGAGTATGTATACAATTGGGATGATAGTGAGTACATAAGAGAAGAAGAGGAGCGCCAAAGAGAAGAGGATTGGTACTAATAAAACAAGCAAGTTACATCTAAAATTTAACTATACTCACACAAACAGAGCCGACACTTGATGGTGTCGGCTCTGTTATAGAAATTAACATTTATTTAATTTAAACTAAATAGTAACCTCAATCATACTGGGCACAGCATTCTCTTCGTGGTTTGTAATCGCAGGGCCTGTTGGATTGATATCATCATAATTAACTGTACCTGTACCAGCAGGAACAAGCTTACCGATGATAACATTTTCCTTAAGACCAAGCAGATGGTCAACCTTACCTTTAATAGCCGCTTCAGTAAGAACCCTTGTGGTTTCCTGGAATGAAGCTGCGGACATAAAGGACTCTGTCGCAAGAGAAGCTTTGGTAATACCAAGCAGAACTGGGAGATAGGTTGCAGGTTTGCGTTCGCCACCATCCTCAGCATTCTGCTGATTAATTTCCTCGGTAATTTTGAAGAACTCGGATTTATCAATATACGACCCAGGAATTAGAGCGGTATCGCCTTGTTCATCAATTCTAACTTTACGCATCATCTGACGAACAATTACCTCAATATGCTTATCATTGATATCAACGCCCTGTGTACGGTAAACACGCTGAACTTCGCTTATCAGATAATCCTGAACAGCAAGTGCGCCCTGTACTGTGAGAATTTCGTTAGGCTCTGCAGAACCCTCGGTGATATGAGTACCCTTAGTTACCATATCGCCCTCACGAACTTTTAGCACCGAACCGTAAACAACTTGTTTTTCAAAGATATCGCCTGTTTCAGGATTTGTAACAATAACAAAGTCATTGCCTTTTGCATCCTTTTGGAAGGAAACTTTACCGTCTATATGGCTGATTACAGCCGCATTTTTAGGCTTTCTCGATTCGAAGAGCTCTTCGATACGTGGAAGACCCTGTGTAATATCACTTGCAGAGGCGATACCACCTGTATGGAAAGTACGCATGGTCAGCTGAGTACCGGGTTCACCGATTGACTGAGCCGCAATGATACCAACTGCTTCACCAATAGCAACCGATTGACCGTTTGCGAGATTCGCACCGTAGCATTTTGAGCATACACCAAATTTAGACTGGCAATTTAAAATAGAGCGAATTCTAATGCTTGAATATCCTGCACTTACAATCTTCTTAGCATCAAATTCATCCATCATCTTGTCTTTGCTTACAATCATTACGCCTGTATTTGGGTCGATGCAGTCCTCAGTGAGGTACCTGCCCATTAGACGCTCTTCCACATCCTCGATAACACGACCACTGTCGGTGATTTCTTGAATGATAATACCCTCAGTGGTACCACAATCATCCTCACGAATGATTACATCCTGCGAAACATCAACAAGACGCCTTGTTAGGTAACCTGAGTCGGCTGTACGAAGTGCGGTATCGGCAAGACCTTTACGAGCACCACGGGAGGAGTTAAAGTACTCAAGGATATTAAGTCCTTCACGGTAGTTAGAACGGATTGGAATTTCAATCGCTCTACCGGAGGTGTTGGAGATAAGTCCTCTCATACCTGCAAGCTGACGAATCTGGTCCATCGAACCACGGGCACCTGAGTCCGCCATCATAAAGATGGGGTTGTATTCACCGAAGTTTTCATTAAGTGCATCTTTAACCTTTTGAGTTGTTTCATTCCATATCTTAATAACACGGCCGTAACGAACATCTTCGGATATAAAGCCCCTATCAAATTGGCGCTTGATAGATTCAACTTCTGCCTCAGCCTGTGCAAGGTATTCCTTCTTCTGTGGAGGAATAACCGCATCGGCAACCGCAACGGTGATAGCGCCCTTTGTGGAATACTGGAATCCCTGTGATTTTACTTTATCAAGAACTTCAGCAGTCCTTGCAGTACCGTGTACACGGATACATTTTTCAATTATTTTACCAAGCTCCTTCTTACGAACAAGGAAGCCGATTTCAAGGTCAAACTGTTTCTCAGAATCAGTTCTATCCACATAGCCTAAGTCCTGTGGAATTGGGTCGTTAAACACAATTCTACCAACAGTGGCATCTATAAGTTTAGAAATTTTCTTGCTACCCATAACTTTAGTCACACGCACTTTAATAGGAGCATGAAGCCCTACTACGCCCGCTTGATAAGCCATGATAGCCTCATTAAAGTCCCTAAATACCTTGCCAGCACCTGGTTCGTCTTCACGAATCATGGTGAGGTAGTATGAACCGAGTACCATATCCTGTGAAGGAACGGCAACAGGTTTACCATCGGATGGTTTTAATAAGTTGTTTGCTGCAAGCATTAAAAATCTTGCTTCTGCTTGCGCTTCGGCGGAAAGCGGTACATGAACCGCCATCTGGTCGCCGTCAAAGTCAGCATTGTAAGCTGTACAAACAAGTGGGTGAAGTTTTAGCGCTCTACCCTCAACAAGTATCGGCTCAAATGCTTGGATACCAAGTCTATGAAGTGTAGGAGCACGGTTAAGTAGCACTGGATGGTCTTTGATAACTATTTCAAGTGCATCCCATACATCTTTAACAGATGTACGCTCAACCATTTTTCTTGCACTTTTGATATTTGCAGCAACTTTAAGGTCTACAAGTCTCTTCATAACGAATGGTTTAAAGAGCTCGAGTGCCATTTCTTTTGGCAAACCACACTGATACATTTTAAGCTCGGGGCCAACTACGATAACCGAACGGCCGGAGTAGTCAACACGCTTACCTAAAAGGTTCTGTCTAAAGCGTCCCTGCTTACCTTTTAGCATATCGGAAAGCGATTTTAGAGGACGGTTATTAGGCCCTGTAACAGGTCTGCCACGTCTGCCGTTGTCGATAAGTGCGTCAACAGCTTCTTGAAGCATTCTCTTTTCGTTTCTCACGATAATGTCGGGAGCACCGAGTTCAAGTAGCTTTTTAAGACGGTTATTTCTATTGATAACCCTTCTGTAAAGGTCGTTAAGGTCACTTGTTGCAAAGCGTCCACCATCAAGCTGTACCATTGGACGAATGTCCGGAGGTATAACTGGGATGATGTCAAGCACCATCCACTCAGGCTTATTGCCTGAGGAACGGAATGCTTCTACAACTTCAAGTCTTTTAAGTAGTTTAGCTCTTTTCTGGCCTGTAGCTGTCTGTAAATCTTCCTTTAGCTCTTCAGCAAGTTCGTCGAGATTAAGGTTTTGCAGTAGTTTTTTAACAGCTACTGCACCCATACCAGCTTCAAACTCGTCTTCATAGGCTTCTCTTAAATCCCTATACTCTTTTTCAGAGAGTAGGGCGTATTTCTTTAGATTTGTACTTCCTGGGTCAATTACTACATAGGAAGCAAAGTAGAGCACTTTTTCTAAAAGACGGGGAGACATATTAAGTATCAGACCCATTCTTGAAGAAGTACCTTTGAAGTACCATATGTGGGATACGGGTGCCGCAAGCTCAATATGACCCATGCGTTCACGCCTAACTCTTGCTCTGGTAACTTCAACGCCACAGCGCTCACATATTTTACCTTTATAGCGAATTCTCTTATATCTTCCGCAATGACACTCCCAGTCTTTCATAGGGCCAAAGATTTTTTCGCAGAAAAGGCCATCACTCTCGGGTTTTAAAGATCTGTAATTGATGGTTTCAGGCTTTTTAACTTCGCCGTATGACCATTCCCTCATTTGATCAGGGGAAGCCAGACCAATCTTTATTGATTCAAAAACATTAAATTCCAAATTGTGTCCCTTCTTCCTTAAAAATTATCATCGGTTAAATCTTCGTCCGCGCCCAGATCAATGAATGGGTAATCATCCATTGCTTGAACATCTTCAAAATCGGGGTCGAGATCATTTAAATCAGGTTGCTCAATTTCAAATCCGTCATCGAGCTCGCCTGGGACTTCAACAGCGGTATTATCAAAAATTTCCGCATCCGCAGGTACCAATCCTATATTATCATCGTCATCATAGCTCTGCTTTAGATCGATAGGATTATTATCCTTATCGAGTACCACAACATCCAAGCTGAGTGACTGAAGCTCTTTAATAAGAACCTTAAAGCCTTCAGGAATACCAGGTTTAGGAACATTCTTACCCTTAACAATCGCCTCAAATGTTTTAAGACGACCCGAAATATCATCCGATTTAACGGTGAGTATTTCTTGAAGTGTGTATGCTGCACCGTATGCCTCAAGTGCCCAAACTTCCATCTCCCCGAAACGCTGACCACCAAACTGCGCTTTACCGCCGAGTGGCTGCTGTGTAACGAGTGAGTATGGGCCTGTGGAACGAGCATGGATTTTATCATCAACAAGATGGTGAAGTTTTAAGAAGTACATGTAACCAACGGTTACTGAGTTGTCAAATGGCTCACCGGTTCTACCGTCATAGAGAACGGTCTTACCGTTTTCATTTAAGTTAGCTTCTTTCAGTGCCACACGGATATCTTCTTCGTGTGCGCCATCGAATACAGGAGTCATAACCTTGTATCCAAGTTCAGCCGCCGCTCTTCCAAGATGCACTTCAAGTACCTGACCGATGTTCATACGAGATGGAACACCGAGTGGGTTTAGCACGATATCGAGTGGACGACCATCTGGTAGATATGGCATATCTTCTTGAGGAAGTACTCTTGAAACAACACCCTTATTACCATGACGACCCGCCATTTTATCCCCTACCGAGAGCTTTCTCTTCTGGGCGATATAACAACGAACAACCATATTTACACCTGGGGAAAGCTCATCACTATTTTCACGGGTAAATACTTTAACATCAACGATTATGCCGTATTCACCATGGGGAACACGGAGGGAAGTATCCCTAACTTCTCTTGCTTTTTCACCGAAGATTGCACGAAGCAAACGCTCTTCTGCATTTAGCTCAGTTTCACCCTTAGGTGTAACCTTACCTACAAGAATATCACCTGCACGAACTTCCGCACCAACACGGATAATGCCTCTTTCGTCAAGATGCTTAAGCACATCATCGCCGACATTCGGTATATCCCTTGTGATTTCTTCGGGGCCAAGCTTTGTATCCCTTGCCTCTATTTCATACTCTTCAATATGGATTGAGGTGTAAACATCTTCTTTTACAAGGCGCTCATTAATAAGTACAGCATCCTCGTAGTTATAGCCTTCCCATGTCATAAAGCCTATGAGCATGTTTTTACCGAGGGAAATTTCACCGTCCGCAGTAGAAGGGCCATCGGCGATAACCTGACCTTTAGTCACAGTATCACCCACGCTTACTATTGGACGCTGGTTTATACAAGTACCTTGGTTTGAACGAAGGAATTTAATCAGTGGGTGAATGGATAATTCACCGCTTTCCGATTTAACTGCAACTTCATTTGCAGAAACTCTCTCGACAATACCAGAAACTTTTGAAAGTACAACTACACCTGAATCGACTGCCGCCTTATATTCCATACCTGTACCTACAATGGGGGACTCGGTTTTTAGTAGTGGCACAGCCTGACGTTGCATGTTGGAGCCCATCAGTGCACGGTTGGCGTCATCGTTTTCAAGGAACGGAATCATAGCAGTAGCAACGGATACAACCATCTTAGGCGATACATCCATAAAGTCTACACGCTCTTTTTCCACTTCTAATATGGAATCCCTATAACGAACATTTACCTTGCTCTTAACAAAATGGCTGTCTTCTGTCAGTGGTTCATTTGCCTGCGCAACAATGAAATTATCTTCGACATCAGCAGTCATATATACAAATTCATTTTCAACCACGCCAGTTTCTTTATTTACTCTACGATATGGAGCTTCAATAAATCCATATTCATTTATACGAGCAAATGTAGCGAGGTAGGAGATAAGACCGATGTTAGGTCCTTCAGGGGTTTCGATAGGACACATTCTGCCATAGTGGCTGTAATGTACATCTCGAACCTCAAATCCAGCCCTATCCCTCGATAGACCACCGGGGCCCAGTGCAGAAAGCCTTCTTTTATGAGTAAGCTCAGCAAGTGGGTTGGTTTGCTCCATGAACTGTGACAGGGGAGAAGAACCGAAAAATTCTTTTATAGCCGCAACAACTGGGCGGATATTTATAAGTGCCTGAGGAGTAACCGATTCCATGTCCTGAGTTTGGGTAGCCATTCTCTCACGAATAACTCTTTCCATTCTCG
The DNA here is from genome assembly GCA_964370185.1 of uncultured Oscillospiraceae bacterium. GTDB lineage: Bacteria > Bacillota > Clostridia > Oscillospirales > Ruminococcaceae > CAYJEQ01. The sequence continues at coordinate 8,404 of CAYJIJ010000033.1, read as the reverse complement.
AGAAACCAATTCTAAATTGGTTTTGGAGCAGCTCACCCACTGAACGAATTCTTCTGTTTCCAAGATGGTCAATATCGTCGGTATTACCTATTCCACAGTCAAGTCCGCACATGTAGTTTACAGTTGCAAAAATGTCGTCCTTTATAATGTGCTTTGGCAGCAGGTCATCACAACGCTTAGTAATCTCAGCTTTTAGAGATTCTTCATCGGAGCAGGACTCAAGTATTTCCGAAAGAACGGAAAATCTTACCTTTTCATTAATTCCGTATGGAAGGCAGTCGAACGACACATAATCTTTAATGTCAACCATACCATTTGACATAACTTTTAGAATAGCGTCATTGTCAAGCTTAATGAAAACAGTATCCACGCCGCTTTTTTCAATTAGAACTGCCTTTTCTCTTGTGAGAGTTTCGCCATCTTCTGCGATTAATTCACCTGTGAGAGGATTTGCAACAGGCACAGCGAGAGTACGGCCAATAATTCTGCCGCTTATAGCAAGTTTCTTATTATATTTATATCTACCCACCCTTGAGAGGTCGTATCTTCTTGCATCGAAGAATAGGGTATCAATGTGAGTCTGAGCACTTTCAACGGTTGGAGGTTCGCCGGGGCGAAGCTTTCTATACACTTCAAGTAACGCTTCTTCAGTGTTTAGGGTGCTATCCTTTTCTAAAGTTGCACGAAGCATCTCGCTATCACCAATAACAGATACAATTTCGTCATTAGTAGCAAGACCTAAAGCACGGATAAAAGTTGTTACGGGAAGTTTTCTGTTTTTATCTATGCGAACGCTAAAGATACTGTTTGAATCGGATTCGTATTCAAGCCAAGCACCTCTGTTTGGGATAATAGTAGAAGCAAAAAGTTCTTTACCAGCTTTATCCCTTGATGAAGAATAGTATACACCGGGTGAACGCACTAACTGCGATGCAATAACACGCTCAGCACCATTTATAATAAATGTACCGCTGTCGGTCATCAGTGGGAAATCTCCCATATAGATATCTTGCTCTTTTAGTTCGCCGGTTTCTTTGTTATGCAAGCTCGCACGCACTCTAAGCGCAGCCGCATATGTTGAATCTCTTTCCTTACACTTTCCTATTGAGTACTTAGGTGTGCTATCAAGATTAAAGTCGATAAAATCCAATACAAGATTACCTTGATAATCAGTAATGGCGGACACATCTTTAAACACATCACGAAGTCCCTCTTCAAGGAACCATTTGTAGGAGTTCTTCTGCACTTCAATGAGGTTGGGCATGTCCACTACCTCGTTGATACGAGAATAGCTTTTGCGCTCGTTTTTTCCCAGAGAAACAGTTTTAACATTTACCATAGGCTCATTCACTCCATTCATATATCTGCTGTTTTTACAAATTTTATAAATTTAATTGCAAATTAATACAAAAAAATGCAAAAAATCTATTGAAATTTGTATTTTCATGTGCTATACTATTCGTGTAGAAATGCATAGTTAGCCATGATGATACATTATATAATTATATAACACTCATTTGCAAATGTCAACATTTTTTTTGCAAAAAATTTGGTTATTTTTATCATTGACTTAAAATGTCAATAGCTTTAAAAAAATCCAAATATAAATCTAACTACTGAAAAAATATCTGGGTGGGCTTATGTCTTTAACATTGCTTTTTACTTAATTATTGACATAAAACCATAGTTTAACACTTTTGTCCTGTATTTTACAGGATTTTTTATTTTATATAAAACATTTTAAGGGTGGCACATATTAATAATATAGTTTAAACTATATTTGTTTACGGAGATAGAAGAGGTAAAATGAAGTTTATTTACAAAAAAGATTTTATAGCATTTATAAAATTTGGGATTACAGGTGTGTTAAACACCGCTGTCGATTTTGTGGTGTTTTTTCTTGTAAGCCCGATAACTGGAATTTATCCTGCACAGATAGCGGGATATACTTGTGGAATGATTAACAGCTTTTTTATAAACCGAAGCTGGACATTTAAAAGTGAGGAAAGCTTTTTTAGTCCCACATTTGTAAAATTTGCAGCAGCAAACTTAATTACCATGGGAATAAGTATAGTAGTCCTGGCAGTTTTTATCCAATTTCTATTACTTGATATTTTAATTTCTAAGATACTTACCACCGTCGTTACACTAATATTTAATTTCTTGCTGAGTAGGCTGTGGGTTTTTAGAAATGCAGGAAGAGAATAAGAGTGCTATTTTAAATAGAATAATGGATTTTAAATTTTAAAAATAAAATTGTGGAGGAAAGTAAAATGGGCACACACAGTATATACGCATTTAAATGGAATGAGATGAGAAAACTATATATATCAAAGGCTGAGAGAAAGGGCAGAACAGAAGCTGAGGTTTACGAAATAATCAGCTGGCTTTCCGGCTACACAAAGGATGCGCTTGATGCAATGACTGATGATGTGGATATGACAAGCTTCTTCGAAAACGCACCAAACCTAAACCCGAGCAGAGCACTTATTAAAGGCTCAGTTTGCGGTGTGAAAATAGAAGAAATTGATGAGCCTATTATGAAAGAAATCCGCTATCTTGATAAATTGATTGACGAGCTTGCAAAAGGCAAAGCAATGGAGAAGATTTTAAGGAAGTAGGGGAATTATATAATGAGTAAAATTATAGTACTATTTGAAGTAAAGCCCACAGCGATGGGAATGGAAAAATATTTAGAACTTGCAGCAATGCTAAAACCAATGCTGAGCGGTGCAGAGGGTTTTATCAGTGCCGAAAGATTTCAGAGCCTAAATGAAGAGGGAAAACTGCTCTCCATGAATGTGTGGGAGAGTGAAGAAGCGATTGAAAAGTGGAGAAATAATTTACAGCACAGAATGAGCCAAGCCGAGGGTAAAAACAAGCTTTTTGAAAGCTACAAAATAACTGTCTGCAAGGCTGTGCGTGAATATGGTGATACCGATAGAGAGAACGCACCGAGCGACTCCAATACATATCTGCTATGATAATTAGTGCAACAAGGCGAACTGATATTCCCTCTTTTTATGGTGAGTGGTTTCTAAACCGCCTTAAAGAGGGATATTTGTTTATTCAAAATCCATACAATTATAATCGCTACTCAAAAGCTTACTTAACTCCAAGTGATGTAGATATAATTGTATTTTGGACGAAAAACCCAATACCATTTTTAAAATATCTGCCCGAGATTGACCAAATGGGTTACAGCTATTATTTTGAATTTACGCTCACACCCTATGGCAAAGAGACCGAGCGAAATTTGCCCGACAAAGAAATTTTGCTTGATACCTTTATAAACCTTGCAGAGAAACTTGGCAAGCAGCGCATGGTGTGGCGGTACGACCCGATAATTATTGATGAAACATATACGATAGAATATCACAAAGAGCGCTTTTCCTATATGGCAAACCGCCTAAAGAATAGCACAGAGCGCTGTGTTATTAGCTTTGTAGACAGCTATAAAAATGTGATGTCGAGAATGGGGAAAGACCCAGCTTACCTTATGTCAGAGCACAATATCCACAAGCTTGCACAAATTTTTGCAGAAATTGCAAAGGAAAATGGTTTAGAGATTTACACTTGCGCCGAGAAAATAAATCTTGCAAAGTATGGGGTGAAGCATGGAGCCTGCATAGACAAAAGTATTATAGAAAAGGTTTTAGGGTGCAGTATCATCGGCACTGAAGATAAAAACCAACGCCCCGAATGCCTCTGCCTTGAAAGCATCGACATTGGCACATATAACTGCTGTGCGAATGGTTGCAATTATTGCTATGCATTGCAAAATGAGAAAACCTCACTTGCCAATATGAAAAAACACAATCCGCTCTCACCCGTGCTTATTGGCGAGGTAAACCCAAATGCACTTATAACAGAGCGAAAAAGGGACAGTGTAATTATAAATCAGTTATCGCTATTTTAGCAGGGAAGCCTAATCAAAGTTAAACGGTGTGCAGCGATTGCACATGAAGGCTTTTTAATTAAAAGAAATTAAAGGCTGAGAGAGTTTTACATTAAAAAAATACTGCCATATGGTTTTAGTTAGCGGTGGCAGGCATCACCAAAATATAATGAAGATGAAAATTCCTCTATTTACATCACTAAAAAATCCTTATTGCTTTCACAATAAGGATTTTTTGTTAAGAAAATTATTATTCTGCCATTATGTATTCGCCCTCGGGTATCTCAGCTTGTTCCATGAAAGTATAATAAGTACCTTCGGTATTTTCCATTACAATACCCTCATCAACAATGTATATAGTGCCGGACATCCCTACATCGGAGTCAGTGTTAAAGTAAAATTCGCCTGTTTCATCGTCATCATTCCAAACATAGGTGCCCTCATGCAGATAAATAGTTGTGTCTACAACTGTTTCACCGTTATACACTCCGCTTGTAGTGCGTATTGAGTAGAGTGTGAGTGAATAGTCTTCGGCAAAATCAACGGTGCATCCCACAAAATCGTGATGCCAAGTTGTACCAACAACGGTTGATACAGAAGAGCAAGCAGTTAGAAAAAAACAAAAGATAATGAGGATGGCAATAAAAGTTTTTTTAAGATTTTTCATAATAAAAAGCACTTCCTTTTCCTTTAAAGTCGTATTGTTTTGTAGCGATAACTTAGATTATCGTAAGAATATATTATCATTTTTACCAGTTAAATGCAAGAAAAAATAGAATTATATAGATATATGCCAACTATATAACGCTATAAATTCTTAAATAATCTTCACAATTAAAATTTATCAACAAATTAAAGTAGCAGTTTGTTAAGGTTCTTTATCTAAATTATCTAAAAAGTTACTTTGTGTAATAATTATGTGTGAGTTTATTCAATTGATTTAGCAAATATTGGTTTCTTATTGACAATGATTACTACTTAGGATAAAATTTTACTAAGGAAAGGCTAATTTTTACATATGTAAAACATAAGTTCAATCGGCGTTTCTGATAATATTCGTACAACAAAATCGGAAAGTACTGCTCGTTGCAAAAAAAGTTGCACAGCAGTAAAATCAACACATTGAAAGAAGAGGTAAATTATGAGAAGTATAGCTACATTTGACCTACAATATGCACACAGATTTTATGGATTTAAAGGCGAAGCGCAATATCTGCATGGACACACAGGTGTTTTAACTATCGAAGTTGAGGACACAGTTAACGAAGGCGTAAATATGGTTTTCCCATGTAATGAAATCCAAAAAACAGCATGGGCACTTCTAAAAAACTTTGACCATGCACTTGTACTAAGAGAAGACGATCCACTTCTACCTGCGGTACTTAAAGTATATGAAGAAACAGGTATAAAAGATGGTACACCACAAAACACAATGAAAGGCGAAGCTTTTAAAACAGAGCTTGCAACCGCTTATCCTGATTGTCGCTTAGTAGTTACAAAAGAAACAATGACAGTTGAAGGCTTCATTAAAATTGTTTATGATTTATTAAAAACAAAACTAAACATTGCAAAAATCACATTTACAAGCGGTGTAAATGCTGCCTCGGCTGAATTTACCACACAAAACAATATCGACCGTTGCCCACTATGTGGGATAGCGATGAATGATGATGGCGTTTGCCCAAAATGTGGATATAGACACTAACTTCCAACCGTGGTCTAATCAGTCAAGTGGGATGCTTCAGTTTGCAGTATGGAAGGGTTTGAGGGAGCTGGGTTTAGGTGCAAATTTACAGCACTATAATGAATTAATCGAAACAGAAGTCCGCACACTTTTTAAAGTGGACACAAAATATAAACTCATTGCTCAAATGCCATTTGGCGAAATATTGCAGTCGGCAACTGAAAAAGAAATCGCTAATTTAGACGAAAGATTTTCTATCGAAGAATAATGCTTAAAACAAAACAAGTGCCATAATTTTGGCACTTGTTTTGTTTTAAGCATCCTTAGCGCGAGAGTACATTGCTTTTAATAGTAAATACAATAGTCAGAGAAAAAGCTGCGGAATGATTTTAAAAAAGTACTATGACTTACTTCTTTTAATAATTACTTTTGTTTTCACTTGTAATTATCATCTTGGTCGACCACCAACTTGACCGCCACCAACTTGATTTCCACCGGGTCTGTTATTAGGAGCCGCCATGCCACCGCCGCCACCTGCGTTAGGTGATAGTCCATTTCCGTTTTCATCGGTTATGCTACCGCCTGATATGGTGTATGTTCCACTTACATCTATTTCACTATCACCACCGGAATAAATAGCATTTACATCTACGATAATTTCTCCACCCTCTATAATCAAATCTCCATTAGAGTCGATGCCGTCACCTTGGCATTTTAGATTAATATTTCCACCCGTAATCTTAATAAAGCCTGTTTCGCTATTTGCATTTATAGCATCGTCTAAAACTGTGACATTTATATTTCCATCGTTAATAGTAACTGTTTCACCCTCGATACCTTCATAACCATTTTCTACTAAAATATCAGCATAATTTATCACCAAATCTGTATCGGCGTGAAGTGCATCATCACCTGAAAGAATGTTAAACTCACCGCCATTAATTGTAAGCACTCCATTAGCATGAACAGTATCCTCGTATGAACTTAGCACAAACTCACCGCCGTTTATTATGATATTTGTACCTTTTAAAGAACGCATACTATCCTCAAGCAAATCAGTTGCTGAAACGGTATTTCCCGAGCCTTCACCCCTTGTGATTTCGTTTAGCACTTCAACAAATCCACCGCCAGTTGTAATATCAAAATTACCACCGTCAATTTGCAAGCTCTCCTCAGCTACAATTCCATCATGCAATGCGTTAACCACAAAATTACCGCTTGTGATTATAAGATTACCTTTCTCTAAATCTTCGTCATTAGATGTTCTAATTCCATCCCTACCTGAGGTAACATTTATATTTGCATTATCTATTGCAAGCAAATCTTTACCCTCTATTCCATGCTCTACCGCATTTACAGTGATGGTTGCATTTTCGATTGTAAGGTCATCACGGCTGTTAATTCCATCCATGTAAAGTGTATTCACAGTTAAGCTTCCGTCACCTGTAATAAGAGTATCGGCTTTAGAATGTACAGCGCCTGATGGAAATTCTTCATCGGTAGTTATAATTTCACCTTGAGTTACAGTATTTTCACCCTCGAGCATGATAACTACATCCTTAGCCTCAACAATGCTAATCGGTGTACCAGTTTCACTCGTGATGTTGGCATTCTTTAGCACAAGGTAAACCACACCTTCATCGATATCTTTATTCACATTTACTGTGATACTTGAATAGTCGCCTGTAAACTCATAAGTTCCACTCTCAGTTATAAGAATTTCATCATCACTTAAAATTTGGGGAGAAGTGCTTATTGTGTCTTGTAAATCTGTCTCTGGAAATGCAATGGCATCACTATTTCCATCAACCGATTTTTCGACCTCGTTTGATATACTCTCACTTGAAACTTCACTGTCGATTACTGCATCATTAGCTTGAATGCATCCACTAAAGATAATTATTGAAAGTAATAAAGTTATTAATAAAATCTTTTTCATACAGTTGCTCCTTTTTTATCGTAATTTTAATATTAAAAGCTATTTAAAGCACAGTCGTGTTTTGCACAATACAAAAGAGATAACACCGCAAAATAACATAACTGCTCCACCCATGCTCAGTGCACTTTGGTATATAGAAGCTGTTCCTGCAATGTCAAATATACCTCTTAGTATCGAGCCTAAAATAAGTGCTGTGAGGCCTGTGTGGTAAAGATGCGATGACCAAAAATAATCCATACTCTTTTTTTCAAAACAGTAAAGTAGTATCCCTATCAAAACCCCAAAAATCAGCGGATACAGAAAAAGATATGCCATGTGAGGTGAGCTCACTCCATGGGAAAACTGAAAATAAATATATGAAAAGAGCATACAAAGCAGTGTGATAAAACAATAAGGTTTTATCCATTTTTTAATAAAAAATACTCGTATAGTTTTTCTATTTTCCGATATAGACAATATCGCTCACACTCCTTTCCTTAAAACTCCTGCCGTTTGTTGTGGGATTGTTCACCACTTCGCCCATAAACACCATTGTAGCCGAACCACCACCATCTAAATTATAAGCAACTTCGCAGTCGTATTTTGAAAGTACCATTGCCATTTCATACAGTGATAATCCCTCGCTTATCTGAGTTCTGCCATCGGCAACCATAAAGATATAGTGATTAGGCTCTATCATAGCTATTGCTGTTCGGGGATTGCTTTCATCTTCACGATCAACTTTGCTTTCTTCATCGACTGTGATTTCACCGTCGGAAATAAGGCCTGGGCCAAAGGAAAAAATCTGCATTGCACCAAGCTCTGCAAGCTCCTGTGCTGAAATGTCGCTTTCTTCTATTATCTCCATATTGCCATCTTCAAATATAACTAAATCTTCATTGCC
>CAYJIJ010000032.1:0-27447 GCA_964370185.1 uncultured Oscillospiraceae bacterium | reverse complement strand
AAGTAGCTCAGTTGGTAGAGCAGCTCATTCGTAATGAGCAGGTTCGTGGGTTCGAGCCCCATCTTCAGCTCCATTTTCTAAAAAACAAAAAAACAATTCACATCATGTATTTTGCTGATGTGAATTGTTTTTTTGTTGATATAATCAGTGTTTCAAAATAGAATATTTCTTTTTGAGAAATACTAATACTATTTAAAGCTCAATTGCAGGATATCTCAGCAATATATAGGAGATATCCTGCCAAATTATGATATTGTATTAAAAATTATTCTTCAACTATAATTCTGCACTCAGTTTTAATAAAATCGTATTCCTTATGGTAAATTTCTACCACGACTTCACCAATGCTGTTTGCTTCGATATTAAGTCTACCATTACTTAGAGAAATGCTCACAGGGCGATTGCCTTCTATGACATCAATGCTAAACTCGAGCTCTTTATCGGTGGTATTTGAGGGGAAAACCTCTACATTTAGGCTATCATCATCTCCCTCATATAGATATAATTCCTCAAGCTCCACTTCTATGTATTCGGGAGCAGTCTCACCTGATGAAATTGATTTTACAGTGACAGTGCATTGATCGGTTTCGTTGCCGTCGTCGGTGGTTACTGTGATAGTTGCTGTACCTGCCGCTACCGCCGTGATTTTACCTGATGAGCTCACCTTCGCTACCGATGTATTGCTGCTTTTAAATGATACATCCTTATTCTCTGCACTTGCAGGCAGTACCTTGTAGCTGAGTTGCTCAGTTGCATCTGGTAGCATTGTCAAAGATGAGGATGTTAGCTCCACTGAAGAAACAGGGTCATCGCCTGTTAGATATACCTTTATATCGCACATATCATATTTTAAGCCGTCCACTGTTTCCACAATAATCTCCACTTCACCGCTTTTATGTGCGGTAAGCACGCCGTCATCGTCTATCGAAACTATTTTAGAGTCAGAAGTCAGCCAGCGCACATCTTTATTTGACGCATTCGAGGGCGATATTGCATAGTCGAGTGTGATTTCATCGTCTACATACATGTCATAGGTGCTATCATCAAGCTTTATGCCTGTAACCGATACTCCTTGGTCGGAATATGAATTTGTAACTTTCACTTCACACTCTGCATAAGCATCGCCGTCTTCGGCTTCTACATATATTGTGGTTGTACCTGTCTTTTTCCCCGTTATTGTACCACTTTGGGAGACTGTGGCAATGTCTTCATCGTCGGAGCTCCACTCAATATCATCGTATTTCACATCTTCGGGATAAATATCAGCGGACAGCTTATATGTTCCCCCTACCGCTACCGAAACATCTTCTTTATTAAGCGTGATTTCCTGTATATAATCGTCATCATATTCCTCGGCACTGCCTACTACTGTCACTTCGCATTCCGCATAGGCGTCCCCTTCTTCGGCTTCTACAACTATCACAGTTTTTCCAGGGCTTTTTGCAGTTATAGTGCCCATTTGTGAAATGCTTGCAATAGAAGTATCTTCGGAATAACGGTCAACATCGTCCTCTTCTGCATCATAGGGCTCTATGTCGTATGTAAGCTTGAATGTTTCACCCACTTCGAGCTCTATTTCGTATTCGTTTAAGGTAATCTCTTCTATTTCATCCCTGCTGTTGGTAGTGGAGGCAACTCCTGTGTTTGATGAGGCCGAGCCACTGCTCGTACCGCCCATACTGCTTAAATATCTGTACACACCGTCCGCTATTGCTTCGGCTACATCAGTTTGATATGTTTCAGAAATAAGCTTTTTATACTCTTCACTATTCGACATAAATCCTACTTCAACAAGTGTTGATGCAAAGCGTGAATCCCTTGTCATGTAGAGCATACCGTATTTACCGCCCCTGTTGGTTGTATTCATAGCGGCGGCTACTTCTTGGGAAACATATCCCGAGAGATTTCTTGAGAAAATTGTGAAGTAGTATGCTTCTGTACCTTTAGCCGACGAATTACCCAAAGCTGAGTTTGAATGCACACTTATTAGAATATGCGGTTCTCTATCCGCCGCCACATTCATACGCGATGCAAGCTCCATTTTAGATGAGCCCGAGGTGTTTAGTGTATAGACAGTAGCACCCCTTGATTTAAGCTCATCTTCAAGCTTTTCTGAAATCATTGCATTTACTGCGCTCTCAGGATAGGATGGCAAAAATCCGAGTGCACCTGGATCCCCAGTGCCGTGCCCTGGGTCTATAACTATACTAACGCCCTTTAGTGAACTGCTCGAAACTTTTGGAGGATTTAGGAATTTAAATACTAAATTATCCCCCGAATAGTAGGCTGTGTATCCTAAGAACGAGCCACTTTTCACTAAATCTATTGTGATGGTTTCATCCGCCCACTCCATTGCGCTAAACATTGGATTTGAGGACATGCTCTCATCATTTGGAACTGAGTTTGTATAATGGAATTTTACTGTGAAATTACTTTCGTTGTATTTGGCAGTGTATGAAACCTTTTCGGTCATTTCAAATGTTATATATGTGTATTTGCTATCGCTCTTAACAGATACATCCTCTATCCTATTTCCCTCCGGTGCTTCACTGTCGGACACTGCCTGAATATCTGCCGCATATACTCTCAGCCCCGAAGCTAAATTGTAGAATGAGTATGTATTATCGCCTGATTTATATGTCATTTTATCGCCGACTGCAAAATCAAGTGTGCCCTTTGGAAGTGGGTAATAATATGGGCTTGAGGTGTTATTGATAGTGGTTGTGGGGAAAGTTTCCGCTTGGTCTGCCACCACTACAATTGGTGAGCCATCTGCTACGCTAATCTTTTTATTTACAGTAACACTCGCCCCTGTTTTGGTTTCATTTAAACCTTCCCAGCTACCACTTATCACTATATTTCCGAGTGATTGGACATTTGAAGTAGCCGATGGCAATGTGAATTCGCCCTCGAAATAGCTATAACCTGTATCGTTTGTGGCATCTTCAGTGAGATTTTCTGCTTTTTGCAGAGTAATTGTCTTGCCATTAAATGTTGCTGTTACATTTGCATCATCATAAGCCATTGCTGATACGGTGATATTCATTCCACCGTCAAGCGTTAAGCTTCCAGTAGGATTGTACTGGTCTATGATAACTACTCTTCTGGTTATGTTATATGTAAGTGTTTTACCCTTATGCTCTACCACAAACTGATTTGCACCTGGGAGTAAATCCATTGCTACCGAGAAATATCCGTTTTCATCTGTTTCGACAGTATCTCCGTTAAAAGTAACGGGTTCATTTGGGTCGGAAGCACCCATGAATATCACCGTAGGTTCGAATGTTTCATATGTGAGTTTAGTCGGTTGTGTTACCGCAAGCTCTTTTAGGATATGCTCGGGATTTATTTCATCATTGTAGTATTGGAGTAGCCTTGTGGTGAATTCCTTTGGGTTCTCCTCCATCCTTGTAAGTGAGTCAAATGCACTGCCCTCAAACGAAGAAAGCTCTTCTGCCACCATTACCTGCTTTATTATCTCATCATATTCAGTCCAGCCCTCTTCTTCGGTACACGCCTTGCTCGTTGCATGCACTACATAAAGTGGCATCCCTACATCGGCGCACTGTGCATCCCACCACTCGACAATCTCCGAGAAATTCATAGAATTACTGTCTGTATGGCTGCTTGTTTTAACCATTACAAAATCGGGTATAAAATCCTGAATGTAGGAGACATTGTTGGCATTTCCTGTGCCAAATGTGGTAAATGTTGCGGCTGTAAGTGAGCCCGATGGGTTTGCCGACTGATTTTCCCATACTGATTCAGTCATCATCCCCACTTGAAGTGCTGGGGAAATATCCCTTATTACATCGGTGCATATTGTAAAGAGTGCTTCGGAAGTGGAGGTTAAATAGTTTTCATATCCCATTCCGCCACCATGTTTTAGATAGTGGGCATAGCTCTCCTCACCTTCGACATTGTAATAGTCGTCGAGGATAATGCCGTCCACATAATAGTTATAGGCAAATCTGTGCAGATTTTCAGTTATAATATCAATATCATCATTGTCTATGTATTGCGATGTTGCTACATTTTCTCCATTTGGCAGATAATTAACATGGTAAACTGCATAGGTGAAAAATCCCATCTCGCGCGCCTTGGTAATCCCATACTCCAATGCATCAAATTCACTTAGTATATTTGGCATTGTTGAGTTGAGGTAGACGAGCTTGTCCTCATAGAGTGTTTCAAATACAATCGTATTCATTGTTAGGTCTTTTGCCGCAGTGAGCGCCGCATCTATCTCCGCTTTTACGGTTGCTTCGTCACTTCCAGCCACAAAGTATTCTTCGCCAGGTGTTAAGAAAGCCGCCCTCATTTCATTTGGCTTATTCATTGTTACTACGCCTTGGAAATTATTATTAGGCTCTACTTCTACATCCCCTGCAGTGGAAGACTCTTCCCCCTCAGGGGTGCTAACATCTGCTTCTAATTCCACATCCCCACCAGTGGTTACATCTTCATCGGATGGTGTGTCCTCATCCGAGGGAGGAGGTAAAAACGGCGCATTTGAGGATTCCCCAAGTGTTATATTACCACTGTAATTAATCGCAAAGACCCCAATGCCCACTGTAACAGCGAGCATTAGGGTAATGAGTATCATAGCCATTGCTTTTTTATCTTTACTAATCCTTGACACTTTGCACTCCTTATTCAATAAAACAGTTTTCTTAATCAAAACCGCACTCAGAGATTTAATTTACACTTTACATATGATGTGTACTATAAAATGAGTGTTTTTTTATCGTCCTTAAAATAATTCTACATAATATCTTCAACCGCAGATAATTCTTCATTTATCTGTGATTTTACTGCTCCTGACGGATTGTATAGCGAATCATATCTATACATCGCAAAACCGTCGTAGTTTTCAAGGCTTCTCGCCTCTTCTATCATGCGCGCTAAGATTTCATCATCGGTCATCCATTCATTTGCACCGCTTCCCGCCCATGTGTCTTCCGTGCCTATTTTATAGGGGGATAAGCCAATGTATAAATCAATGCCGTTTACTTTAATTAAATCGTTCCATCTTTGCACTGTTTCCTCAAATGGATATGTTTCATTTTCAAATCCAAAGTAAACTTGCGGTAAAATGTAGTCGATATAACCAGAATTAGAAAGCCATTTAGCTACATCAATGTACTGCTTATCATAGTTGTTTTCAAAATTAGCCTGTGGGCTTATTCCAAATTCCACTTCCGAACTCACATTGTTTATCGCTGAGTAAACCTGACTTACGAGTTTATTTACATTCTCCCTGCGCCAGTCGGCGAGTGCGAGTGTGCCCCCACTGTTTTTATAGGCGTTATAGGAGGCTTTATCGAATTCGGTGTCGGTGGTTGGGTAGAAATAATCATCGAAATGTATTGCGTCAATATCATAGTTTTGCACGATTTCAATTACACCATCGGTGATTAAATCCCTTGCTGTTTCACTTGCAGGATTAAAATATGTTCCATCACCATATTTTATCACTGCATCGGTATTTTTAAGTGTTGTGGCTGGGCTATCAGAGGAAACACTCGGCAAACTGCTCGATGCTCTCACTCGGTATGGATTTATCCACGCCTCTATTCTAAGCCCATAATCCTTTGCCGCATCCACCATAATCTGAAGTGGGTCAAACCCTGGGTTAACTCCCTCCGCTTCTCCATTTATTATATGCGACCATGGGAAGTATTCGGATGGATATAATGCATCTGCAAAAGGTCTTACCTGCACAATGGCTGTATTAAAACCACTGTCTTTTATGTTTTTAAAGGCGGTGTCTATATTTGATTTAAATTGTGCTTCGCTTTTACCTCTGAGCAGACTGTAAAAATCGAGATATGAAACCCATACTGCACGAACTTCATCAGGCTTTACCACTGGGGTAGTGTCTTTTTGCTGGGAAGTTTCCTCGCTCTCTGGTGCATCCTCCTCGGGGGCTTCACTGCTTACAGGCTCCTGCTCTTGGGAGGAGGCTTGTGAAGAGTTGCTGTCGAGCTCGTTAAGTGGGGTGTCTGCTTCTGTGGACTGTGCTTGCGAGCTCTCAGGGGGAGGGGTTTGCGCTTCTTCGCTCTGGGTAGTCGCCGCCTGCGACTGCTGTAGTGGTGGAGTGCTCACCTCAGAAGAATGCTCTTCTACGGTGGATGCTTCACTGCTACTCTCCTCCGATACTTTGGAAGAATGTTCTTCCTCGGATGGAGCGCTTTCTTGGCTTTCTTGGCTGTCTTCTGTCGCTGAATTTGCTTTGGATGATGCCTGACTGCTTTGGGTGTTTATGTCAATCGAGGCGGACGCCTCGGGCTGTGTACCACGTTCACTGCATGAAACGGACAGTAACATTATTAATGATAAAATTAATGCGGATATTTTCTTCATAAATCCCTCCAATTATAGTAGGCGTAGCGATAAACTAACACTGCCCATTAGACGCAATAATGCGTTCCTTTTAATTTTACACTTATTGTATAGATAAATCAATATAAAAGTGTACAAAACGCAGTATTTTAATGCGTTTTTTTACAAATTAGTAACAATTCTCTCGGTTTTTTGGAATATATCACTTTCACAACACTTATTCCGCCTTAGGTATTGGCACTACTATTGCTTAATATCTACAATTAGTATATAATGCATCATATGGACAGCTACTGTTTTATATATGCTTTGTGGGGTGAATTTATGTTTTTTATTGGTGGTGTTGGCAACAAAATGAAAGAGGAAGGTAAGTTTTCGACTTATTGCATTAGCTGTGGCTCTAAAAGCCATGCCCCTCTAATACATACTTACAGCTATTTTCATCTCTTTTTTATTCCGCTTTTTAAATTCAGTCATCTATATACTCTTTCCTGCCCTCGTTGCGGCAATGTTATCGAGAGTATGAATAGTCTTAAAGGGTGAATGTTTTTTATAATAATAATTAATAATTCGGGGTATTTTCTCTGCCATCAGCAGAGAAAATACCCCGAATTTGTATTGCGTAAACACGAGCATTTTAATTATGTATTAAGATTGTCTATAAACTTTCGTTTGTTACATTTCCCAACATATCAAGCACACTCCATTTCAGCACAATAACATTTAAGTATCAACCTTTGCGAAATATTCTTTAGCCCCATTTATATCTATCTTCGCTTTATGACCGTGTTTTTCAAGTAGTGCTAAAAGATTTGCGCCATTCATTAGTGCGAGTGGTTTGTTTTTTGCAAAATCATATGCATCACTACCATAGTTAGCTGTAGTTACAAGAATTCCTTTTGTTGCTCCCTCATTTAAAACTGTCCCATACAAATCCCTAACAGCCGATACGCCAACAACATTCGTGTAACGCTTAGCTTGTATAACAATTTTTCCGCCTCTAATAGGGTCTGGGTCAAATGCTATTGCATCCACACCACCATCTCTGCTTGCTTGAGTGATTTTCACTTCGCCACCACTTTGATTAAATTCCTTTTCAAAAATATCTCTAATTAAATTTTCAAAATCTTGCCAATCCATGGCTGCTAAATTAGTAGAATCATCAATAGCATTTACTACATCATAACCATCCACAAAGCGCCTATCATTTTTACTCATTTGCATAATGGGCGCAACCGGAGTAACACTACTAAAAGTAACTGCTGACACACCTTTATTTGCTTTAAACCATGCTTTTGCATCGATATTATTTAAGTTAAGTTGCATAAATTCAGCTTTGTTTATGCTTGCAGATAAAATATATGGTGATATTTCTTGTCCAGTTGACTTATCAATAGTATTGACTCTGCCATTAATCACAACACTATCTATATAATTAAACTGGTAATCAGCTGCAAAAGTATTGTTTAAAATCGAAAGCACAATTTGATAAATTACTTGGTCGTATAGTTTTTTCATATAAGCTTCTGTTTGAAAAGTTTCCTTAAACGCATTTTGAGTCTTTACATAGGCAACCTTTTTCAGATTTGGAATGTCAGTGAGTGTAGGTAAACAAAAATCTACCAAGAGTATTTTGCTATCAGGCACATATTCTAAATCACTGTCACATGAGTAATCAATCGGTATATCAACACGCCCTATGATATTGGAAAAATAGGCATTTATGCTCTCTTCATCGCCAGTAGTTAAATTGTCCCAAAAATTTTGCGCTTCATCATTTGCTTTCTTTTTATCATTTTCAAAACTATATCTATCCGCCTCCCATTTCTCACACACTTTGTTATAAGCTACTAAAGTTTTATCATTTTCAATAGATATTTCACACGATAATGTATGCCAATAATGATAGTCTGAATGAAATTTTTCGTCGTTTTCTAAAATTATACGCTGTTCTCCACCGAATAGTTTAGATAAAAAACCTACTTTAGGATTATACTGTTCGTCTGAACGCTTTGGCTCTATAGGATAAGTTTTTCTTGGGGGTTTTGGAGGCATTTTAATACTATATTCGTCTTTTCGGATGAAATATTTTATAGTAGCGTCTAAATCTGTGGAAACATTTTTTGCAAGTATATTTGTTAATTTCAGCTGTATTTCTTCTGCTTGTGTAGTAAGTTCATTAGCCTGTTCTAAACACCATTCAACTTGTGAACGATGTTGTTCAATTTCACATTTTCGCTTCCACTGCTCATTCCATTGATTAATTATCACACGGCACTTTTCCTCAAGCTCATATTGAGTTTGAGCCTTGATGATTCTATATTTATTTAATCCTTCGTGTTTTAGCTCTCGTTGATGATAATATGTAGGCATATAGACCCTCCTAACTGCTATTTTAAATTACCTTTAATTATATATTAAAATATTTCAAATGTAAAATCTTATTTTAGCTGTTTTACAGTAATTTAATTACTATTGTTTATCTAATTCATCCTGATTTTCTTCGCTCTGCCCTTTTACATCTTTACGTCTTATATACACTAAAGTGCAAACAAATGAAGTGAGCGGTATTGTGAGCAGTATTCCGATGCTTCCTGCAAGTGCTTGAAGTATTTCTGTGATAATTAGCTCTCGGTTTAATATCACATTTAATGAGCTATTATATGCCACCAAAAGCACTACTACCGAAAGTGAGCTCCCTATATATGCGAGCACCAAGGTGTTTGCCATTGTGCCCATTATGTCCCTGCCTATTGTCATGCCCGATTTCATCAGTGCCATCGGGGTTATATTGTGATTTTGTCCCCACACCTCATAGAGTGAAGATGAAAGCGATATTGCAACATCCATTATCGCACCCACACCACCGATTAATATAGCAGCAAATATTACCCCGTTTAAATCAATCGGTTTATCTGGGTTTAGCATTACGAGGAAGAGAGATTCTTCGTCCACCGCACCTGTTAATTTTAATGCCTGCGCCATAATAATGGTGAGTATTCCACAGACAGCAGAACCACTAAAACACCCTATTGCCGCCACAAAGCTCTTTTTGGATATTCCATTTGCCACGACTATTGTCATCACTATTATAAATGCACTTATAATTATAGACCACTCATATATATTCATCCCTGCAAGTATTGCAGGAATTAGCACTAAGAAGACCGCCATGCAAGTGAGTGTGAGTGAAAAAATAGTGCGCACTCCTTTAAAGCCACCCATCAGTAGCAGTAGGGCAAAGAAAAATCCTGCAAGCATATATATGCCGTCTATCCTTATGATATCACCATATAGCCATTCGTCTTCACCATCGACTATTTCCGAGAGAAAAAGCAGTACTTTATCGCCCACCTCTAATTCTATCGGCTCGTGCGCCATGAATACATCGTACACCTGTGTGGAGGAGACCACATGCCCTTTTAATGCGCCCGTTAGTATCTCGGCATCGAATGGCGTGTAGTAGTTTGAACCGCCTATATAGTTTTCTTCTTCATATGTTTCAAATATACTTATAACTCTCGCTTCTACAATTACATTCTGATCATCTTCTTTAAAGAAACTATAACTGCTCAGTATATAATTATTCATTCCAAGTACAAATACAAGAGAAAGCAGTGAAGCCACCCAAAAAATAATTATATCCTTTGTTATGCGAAATTTAAATTTCTTTTTCATACTTCCCCCTTTTTTTGGATGCTAAAGCCCTAAGATTTTATAAATCTCTTTCATATCAATGCTATTTCTTACTGTGTCGGCTAAAATGTCGTACTGTTTTTCTTTATACTCTTTCATATTCACCGCCGCTACTTCTTCATAGCTTATGCCTTTGTCTTTAAGCAGTGATATAACCACCGATTTAGCCATATCTTCTGCATCAAATATGCCGTGAATATAGCTTCCATAGACATTGCCTTTAAAATATCCATCACAGTGGCTTGTGCTGCCCCCTGCTACTTCGTCTATGTCTGCAAAATCGGAGATGTCTGATAGCTTTGCTGTTTTGCCCATGTGTATCTCATAGCCAAAGAACTCTTTATCGCTTAAATCTTTCAGCTTGCCCCCAAGGCTTTTTGTAACACCGTTTACTCGGGTGCGCACCTTTTGTTTTTCAAATATTGTTTCACAAGGGAGAAGTCCCATTCCTCTGAGCTCTCCTCCATGCTCCACACCGTGTGGGTCTGATAGTTTTTCGCCCAGCATTTGATATCCACCACATATGCCAAAGATTACTTTGCCAGCCTTTTCAAGCTTTAGTATTGACGCTTCAAAGCCACTTTGTCTCAGCCAAAGCAAATCTTCCATAGTGTTTTTTGTACCTGGAAGTATTATCATGTCGGGCTCTTTGAGTTGTGCTATTTTATTTACATACCTAAGGCTTACCCCCGGTATGCGCTCGAAGCAGTTAAAATCAGTGAAATTCGATATTCTCGGTGTGCGAATTACCGCAATATCCACTAAATCGGGGATTTTATCATCGGTTAGGCGCTCGCTTAGGCTGTCCTCGTCGTCTATATCTACATTCATATAGGGAATTACACCCAAAACTTTCTGTTTAGATATATCCTCAAGCATATCAAGCCCCGGTTTTAGGATATTTACATCCCCTCTAAACTTATTTATAACAAGCCCTTTTACAAGGCTTTTTTCCTCTTCGTCGAGCAGCATCACTGTGCCAACAAGGGAGGCAAACACCCCACCCCTGTCTATATCCCCAACTATAATAACGGGGGCATTTACCATTTTCGCCATGCCCATATTTACAATGTCGTTTTCTTTTAGATTTATCTCGGCTGGGCTTCCTGCACCTTCAATTACAATTATATCATAGTTTTCCGAAAGCCTGTTGTAGGCTTCTTTTACCATTGGCGCAAACTGCTTTTTGCTTCGGTGGTAGTCATATGCACTCATATTGCCATATACTTCGCCGTTTATTATCACCTGCGAGCCTGTGTCGTTTGTTGGCTTTAGCAGTATTGGATTCATATCCACCGTTGGCTCTATATTAGCTGCTTCCGCCTGCATTACCTGCGCTCTGCCCATCTCACTGCCATCGGCGGTGATATATGAGTTAAGCGCCATATTCTGTGATTTAAAAGGTGCCACTTTATATCCATCCTGCATGAGCACCCTGCAAAGCCCTGCCGTGAGTAGGCTTTTGCCTGCATTTGAAGTTGTGCCCTGCACCATTATTACCTTTGCCATATTAATGCTCCATTCCGCTATATTATGCAAACAGCTTAAGCTTATAAGCTGTTTAAATAGCGCCTGTTTGTTTTTTGTATATCTTTATCTACTGGGGGAGATATTGTGAAATGCTTAGCATTGCCACCCTTAGCTTTTATTGTATTATATTTTTGACTTTAAAGCAATTTTTTACTAATACTGTAAAAATGGATGCTCGGTAAAACTCTCTTATATATTTTTCTCATTTACAGATGAGTATAAAAAATATCCGAGCTTTATATTGCTATCTTAAAATCAGTGATATCAGCTCATTGCCCATATATATCTTATCATCTATTACATTGCAATCACCATGGACAAAAAATCTATGCAGACCGCCCATGTGCTCACCGCTTTTGCTATTTGTACCATGGTCGGCGCAAATCGCTATATTATCCTCTGCACTGAGCGAGGATAGAAGCGGTTTTATCAGCTCACTATCCACCCTTTTTAGAAAGTTTAGCTTTTCGGTAAAATCTCTGCGGTGCGAGGCTTCATCAGCACCGTTTAGATGTATTATTATTACATCTGCTTCATTTTTCATGCTAATAGCTAAGCCGACT
The DNA here is from genome assembly GCA_964370185.1 of uncultured Oscillospiraceae bacterium. GTDB lineage: Bacteria > Bacillota > Clostridia > Oscillospirales > Ruminococcaceae > CAYJEQ01. The sequence goes on along the minus strand of CAYJIJ010000032.1, from coordinate 15,313 downwards.
TTCTTTTTTATATCGGTATCGGTATTGGCAGTGGCATATTCACCACTTATAACTTTTATATCCATTGCCGTCGCAATACCTTTAGCAATTTGTGCTCCGCATATCATCGCCGCATTTCTGCCATGTATGTTCTTAAACGAGGGCATGTTTTGCACCTTGCTTTCACCCCATGGCAAAACAGCAATATCTTCTTTAAATCCCAATTTATCTATAAGTTTTTTGCTCTCATCAATGAACTTTGAGAGTATATTATTTTCTGATAAAAAATCTGCATAGCTGCTACCTATATTATTATGGGGGAGTTTAGCTTTTATCTCCTCCATGAGATGTGCACTATTTTTTAGTACTATTATCCCTTTATATTCTCCTATATGATAGATGTCTGCATCGGGGATTTTTTCATTTAGGTGCTTATAAATCTTCTCGCAAAGCTTATGGTCTGTAATACCAGCCTTTGATAAAATACCCTCTTCAAACTGCGAAACATTTGCCCTTAGCACTAAGTCGTTTTCGCTTAAAACTACCCCTGAGGAAATGGCTTCCAAAAACGAGCGTCCATGAGGTACACTCTCAGGAGGACAGCCAAGCAGTAATGATATGCAGTTTAGACTGTCTATCTCCCTGCCCTCTATGTCGTTATTTGTAAAGGCTTTTTTCATTTCGGGAAGTGCTGTATGAAAATTTTGGAAATGCTCTTTTGTGTTTTTAAGCTCATGCATCGCATCTGCATTATCATATAGGCCATCAATTATAACTAAATAGGATGCCATATCAGTTCACCCCACTTTTGATAATCTCTTCTAAACTCTCTATGAGCCTTTTGTTTTGCTCATGATTTTTCACTGCAATGCGGTAAAAACTATCATCTAATCCAATATAATTTGCACAACTTCTAATGAGTATATCTTTTAAAACAAGCTCTGATTTTATATCTATTTTATAGGGATTTTTAAAGAATATATAGTTTGCTTTAGAATTATATAGTGCAAACCCGAGCTTTAACAGCTCTGATTTAAGGTATTCACGCTCATTTTCTACAAGTGATACCGTTTCTTTTATGTATTCGTCAAGGCCTATGCAAGAAATTCCCGCCTCCTGCGCCACAACGGACACCGACCAACTCTGCCCCGAGCCATACACCTTATTGATAAGCTCTTTATCGGAGCATATGCCATACCCGAGCCTTATACCTGGGATTGCATATATTTTTGTAAATGCTCTCAGTATGAAGAGATTTTTATATTCTTCTATCTCTTTTATAAGGGTGTGCTCTTGGGCATCTTCTAAAAACTCATTAAAGCACTCATCCAAAAGAAGTATGCTACCGCATTCTCTGCATCTGTTTAAGATTTTTTTAATAATTAGCTTATCTGTTAATACTCCTGTGGGATTATTGGGGTTGCAGATGAATACTATGTCGGTATCTTCATGGATAAAACTTATAATATCTTCCTCTATCTCAAAGCCGTTTTCTTCTTTTAGCGGATAGTAGTTTACACTTCCATCCACCACTTTTACTGCTTCGGAGTATTCGCTGAATGTGGGAGAGGGCATAAGAACTTTTTTTGGCTTTAGAGCAAATATCAGTCTAAAGATCACATCTGCCGCACCATTTCCAAATATGATGTGCTCGGGATTAACCGAGAGGTATTTTGATAATTTCGCTGTCAGTTCTCTGCAAAGGGGGTCGGGATATGCCTCGGATTTGCTTAGAGAATTTATCATCGCTTTTTTTACATTCTCAGCAATTCCGAGTGGGTTAATATTTGCCGAAAAATCAAGTAGGCTTTCACCATTTGATTTGTGGGAATATATATCCCCCCCATGAGTAATCTTCATATATCCTCCTATATTAGCGGTAAAATTGCAGCTAATAAAAGGTTAATAGCTACTGCAAAAGCCGCTGTAAACACGAGTGTGAAAAATGATGATATAATCATCAAATTATTTGCTCTGCGTATATCTTCGTATTCTATATCTCTGTTATTATCCCCGATGGTGGGCTTTTTGTAAAGCTTGCCAAAATAATAGGCATCGCCTGCGAGCATAATACTGAGCGCCCCTGCACAAGCCGCCTCTGAATGGGCGCTGTTTGGGCTTGCGTGATTATGTTTGTCACGCTTATATATTTTAAGTGCATTTTTGCTATCAAGCCCTATAAAGCTTGCTGATAGTATCATCATATATGCAGTAAGCCTTGCTGGAATATATCCCACTACATCATCAAGCCTTGCGGCACATTTGCCAAAATTAATGTATTTATCATTTTTATATCCAAGCATTGAGTCCATTGTATTTATCGCCTTGTATACAAATCCACCAATTGGCCCGAATAAAATTAAATAGAGCAGTGGTGCTACAACTCCGTCCGCAGTGTTTTCCGCCACTGTTTCCACTGCCGCCTTTGTGATGCCTTTTTCGTCCAAGCTTTTTGTGTCCCTGCCCACTATCATTGAGACTGCATATCTTGCACCTTCGGTATCTTCTTCTTTTAATTTGTGGTATACCTTCATGCTTTCATCCCGAAGACTTCCCATAGAGAGCACTGTGTATGAAAGTATCACCTGAACCACAAAGAGTGTGATATCGCCAAACAAACTTGCAATATAAAGCAGTGCATAGACCATAATGGCTGTAATAATTATCACCGTAGCAACAGTCATTGCCCCTGTAAATACAAGCTTTTGGGGATTTTCTTTCGCCGTGGGTCGCAATGCTTTTTCTACCCAAGCTATTAGGTTGCCTATTAGCCTTATAGGGTGAAAACTATACTGTGGGTCGCCTATTAAATAGTCTATTATAAAGCTAAATGCCACTGCTAAAACACCTTGATACATAAATAACCGCCTTGTTATAATTCGCTAAAATTTATTATTTTGCCGTTTTTAAGATAATCTTCTTTTGCAAGTTTGACTATATACCCATCGCCATTTTTTACTTGATAATCGTATATACTGCCTCCTGCCACACTTTGCATTATCTGCATTATTGTACCACCATGGGCTATTATCGCAATTTTTTCGCTGTCTAAATGGGTGCTTACAATTTGTGTAAAGGCTTTTATCGTCCTCGCTTTATAAGCTTTCCCATCCTCGCATCCGCCCTCTGCGCCTTCGCCTGCGTTTTCAATCCACGAAATATACTCGGGCAAGTTTTTAAGCTCTTCATAGCTTTTGTATTCAAAGGCTCCGAAATTTCGCTCGGCAAGTCCCTCGGATATATTATAATCAGCACCTTTATAGATGAGCATGAGTGTTTCGACACATCTTTTGAGTGGACTTGTATATACTGCATGAGCCCCGTGATATTTATGTGATTTTACCTTTTCTAACACTTCCGCCGTCCCCTCTTCGCAGAGTGATTCATCGGTTGCGCCTAAGTAAACTTTTTTAAGATTGCCAAGTGTTTTGCCATGGCGAATTAATATTATTTCCATATTTATGACTATTCCTTTCCGCCAAAAGTACAAAACATCTATAAAACCGCCTTTTTAATAAAGAAATCTCGAATTTTATTTTGAAATTTATCCTTTTATTTTCTGCGTCATGCCGCAGTACATTCTATATACCACATCGCTTCTCTTTGCCATTTCACAGCTAATTCTCCCTACAAGCTCCACATATCTTCTTTCAGATGCCTCCATGGAAACCACTCCGCCACCTATTTCGGCAGAGGATATATATTCACCGCTAAAGCTCATGGTGGTATTAAAAATTTGCTCATCGCTGTGTCCGTCGTTAATCATTCTAAGGATAAGCAGTTCTAATCCGTCGATTGCTTTTGCGTTTTTAACTTCATCGAATAAAATTTCTTCCCCGAGCTTTATTTCGGAGTTTGCAAGTTCTTTCATAAACTCACTTTTACCCTGCGATTTACCGCCTATAATAAAAACCAAACTCACAGCCCCCTTAAAATATCCGATATAACTATTGCTATTAGGATGAAAATTTCGTTTAATTGGAGAAAATATCCTGCTAAATCCCCAGTAATGCCGCCAAATTCCTTTTGCGAAACATATTTGTAATATCCAAAGACACCGATTGATGCCACTACACAAGCAACACCAGTGCGGCTATCTAAAAACATCATAAAAAATGCAATCACTACCGCTAATGTCTCGAGTATTCTCGCTGAAGTCCGCTTTGCAGAAGCATCGGAGAAGGTGCGGAGGAGTCCACTTTCCTTAGCTGGCTCAAAAGTCACCACGGAATATCCGCTAAGCGCCCTTGAATAAGCATATCCAACTGCAATGGTAAGCATATTATTAAAGCTTGGCTGTATCTCTGTTAAAAGTGCAAAATATAAAATCAAGTACCCAGCGGTTGACATCACTGCAAACGCCCCTGCATTTGGGTCTTTTAGTATCTCAAGCTTTCGCTCCTTGCTTTGGTGAGAGCTAAGTGCATCTACGGTATCTGCAAATCCGTCCAAATGTATTCCACCCGATACCACAAGTGGTATGAGCGTGGCGATTGCGGCAAAGAGTATACCTCCAAAGCCTAAGTATTGCCACAGGTACCAAAATCCCATAAATAGTGCCCCTTGCACAATTCCCACAAATGGAAAAAAGCAGATGGCATATTTCATATTTTCTTTTTCCCAGTCAGCCTTTGGCATCGGTATTTTTGAATAAAGTGCAAAGGCTATAAAAAAGCTATTTAAAATTTTCATGTAATTTCACTGCCCTTATGTATAATCGGTACTCCGCACACCACTTCGCAAACTAAATCGGCTTTTTCAGCCAAATATGCATTTATATCTCCAAGTGCCTTTATATAATCTTTAATTTCTTTGTACTCATAATGGTCACAAAAAATATTATTGCTCACTATTACAGTGTTTTTACAGCTATTAATCATTTTATCAAGCCCAGAGATTATATATTCCGTGGGGGAAGTCTTAGGTTTTTTTCGGTACATTTCATTTGCAAGTAGGTTTGAGATGCATTCGAGTAAAACAGTGTCTCGCCCTGAAAAGTCAGCATTTATTAAGTCCTCAGCGATTTCCCTCGTGAGAAAACCTTTGCCATTTCTCATATCCTTATGCCTGTCTATCTTTTTAAAGCTCTCTTCGTCATAGGGTTTCATGGTGGCAAGATAAATTTTATCGCCATGCAGTTTTGCCGCCAGATTTTCTGCATATTCTGATTTTCCGCTTGCAGTGCCACCAATTATAAGTGCAACCATCACTTCACATCCTTTATTAGTCGAGAGGCTTGTACTCTTCAATCTCTATTTCACTGAATGTGCTCATGTTTTTATAAACTGAGAGCGCCATATCGAGTATTGGCATAATCGCCACCGCTCCAGTACCCTCTCCAAGGCACATCTGAGCATTTAAAAATGGCTTTAATTTAAGCTTATTTATAATTGCTTCGCCCGATGGCTCTTTTGAAATATGTGAAGCAATCATATATTCAGCGCTGAGTGGATTAATAGCCTCGGCAAGCAGTGCTGCAGAAGAAGATATTATTCCATCCACTAAAACGGGTACTTTATATATTGCACCGCCAATAAATACCCCAGCCAGTGCCGCCAAATCAAAACCGCCTATTTTCGACACCACATCTATGCCATCTGAAGGATTTGGGCAGTGCAGAGCTATCCCTCTTTTAATTGCATCAATTTTTTTAACGAGGCCTTCACTGCTAAGGCCTGCACCCCTACCAGTGACAGCTTCTACCTCAACTCCTAAAAGCACCGCTGTTACCGCACTGCTTGTAGTGGTATTTCCTATTCCCATTTCGCCCGTTGCGATGAGATTATATCCCTCTTTCGCAAGCTCTTTTACTGTGTTTATCCCTATTTCTATGGCTCTTTCAGCTTCTTCCCTTGTCATGGCTGGCTCTTTGGTGAAGTTCTTTGTGCCATAGGCTATTTTTTTATTTATAACACCCTGCTCAGATAAATCCCTATAAACACCTACATCTATGGGAAAGGTCTTTGCTCCTGCGATATTTGCCATGCAGTTTACACTTGTGGCACCTTTGGCAAAATTCTCGGTAACCACCGCAGTAACTTCCTTCGGTGCTTGTGTGACCCCTTCTTCTACCACGCCGTTGTCACTGCACATTATCACCACTGCTTTTTTATCAATGCAAATATCGGGAGTCCTCATAATTCCTGCAATTTTAATAATGTTTTCTTCAAGTATCCCAAGGCTTTCAAGCGGCTTTGCCACACTGTCCCAACGCTGTTTTGCACGATTCATTGACTCTCTGCAAATCGGCTGTATATCGGAGTTTATATTCTCTTTTAACATATGTATTTTCCTCCAAAATAAAAACCACCGACAAGCGGTGGCATAAATAAACTATAATATAGCATTCCCTCCCACCGAAGGATGCTTTGCTGATTTGCAGACAGTAGGTATCCTGACTCAAGCTCTTCCGCACGGTATGCCTTCCCATATAATACAGTGGCATATATACCGATTGTCCCTCTTACAGTAGCGTGGGCTGTCACGGATTTTAACCGTGTTCCCTATTTAGTGGCATATGCCACATCTGCAAATTTATTTCATTGTCAATTATAGTGTTAAAAGGCTATTTTGTCAATAAGAAAGGGGTTGTGGTGGTGGATGTAGTGAGGATAATTTATTCACAGCTAAATCAGCTCTTTTAATCCACCTATAAGGTTTGTGATATAAAAGATATAGGCTATTTTTCGGCATATCCTTAGAGTACTAAAAGCCTACTCTTCGCCCTCTTCCTCTCCATCGTGCTCGCTGCTTCCTGTGTAGAGGTATACAGTGTCTTCATAAATATCCACTGCTTCACCCGAGCTTATGCTGGTGCGCCCAACTATTCCATGTGTGAGCTCATCGTCTATAACTTCAAAAACATCGTATTGTATGCCATAGTTTTCTAAGGTAATCATGGCGTCGGTTACCTCCATGCCAATTATATGCGGCATTGGAACAGAGCGCATACCCATACTCACGGTGAGTATCACATAGGGCTTATTGACATAGGGGGTATTGGGTGAGGGGATTTGAGCTATTACATGCCCATCCTCTATTTCGTCGCTGTACTGCTCTTCTATCACAAATTTAAATCCATCCTGTTGGGCTTCTTCTCTGAGGATTTCCTCCACTGTTAGATTTGAAAAATCGGGCATATAGAGTGTTGTAAAGGGCTGTATCACAAATTCAGGTTCTTCTTCTACTGGCAAAGCAACTTCTTCGGGAATGGAGAAAATTGTCACCGCTAAAAACAAGGCAAAAACCGATACCACTGAGGCTATCAGTTTAAAATTCTTCTTTTTCTTCTGTGAGTTTTGCTCCTCTAAAAGTGCTTTTTCCACATTTTCTATTATCAGCGTACCGCCGTGTATCGTATGCTTAAAATCCTTTATTCCCGAGGTGTACATGTCGAATTTTTCATCGGCTTCTTGAGCGTTAAACACCGTAGTATTTGCCGATATATCTTCAAGTAGCATTGCAGTGAGCTTTGATACATCGGATAATCTTTCCTCCGTTTTGCTCTTTAGCCCAAATTCAATTGCCTTAGAGACATATTCGGGTATATCGGGATTTAATTCTATTGCCGATTTTAGCTTCCCACCCTCGGGTGAGATGGGGGAACTCCCTGTTAGGCATCTGTAAAGTATTGCGGATAACCCATAAACATCCGTCCATTCGCCCTGCCATTTTGTGGGGCTGTACTGCTCGGGGGCGGCGTAGCCATTAAAAAGCGTCGCTCGCACTTCGCTTTCAAGTGTTCTGTTTGCGGCGGTTGAAAAGCCAGTTAGATATATATGTCCCTTTTCGTCCACCAAAAGGGTCTTACTGCTTATACCCCTATGTATATAGCCCTGTTTATGCATTGCTAAAACTGCACCGCAGAGCTGTAAAAAAGCACCTTTCATATCCGCCCAAATAAGTGGTTGTTTTTTCTGATTTAGATATTCCTCAAGTTCGGTGTAATTATTGTAATTATACATCCCATAAACGGTGTTATTATCGCCCATGATTGTGTATGGCGATATTATATTGTACTCGTTTGAGAGCTTCATTTGGAGTTTTATAAGTTCCTCATATTCGGATAATAGCGCCTTATAGGAAACCTCTCCCCCCGGTACCGGAAGTACTGTTTCTCTATTTTCATGCCTTACCGAAATTGGGTATGGGAAGTACTCATGGATGAATATTTTTTCCTGCTTTTCTCTGTCGTAACCGATGTATACAGTGCTTTCTCCGTCATAGGAAAGTGTTTTCCCTATAAAAAAGTTACCCCTGAGTAGGGTATCGGCCTCCAAGTGATATTTTTTGTTTTCCACATACTGCCCACCACAGGAACATGGGATGGGCGGTGTAAGCGGCGCCATACAGTTTTTACACATTTCTAAAGCTTGTTCAGACATCACTCACACCTCCCTACCATTTTAATTTAAATCTTATTTCTTAGTCATGCCGATTAGTGTATAGTGCCTACTCTTTTGCCAAAATATATGCCGACATTTCAACAGCTGCAATAGCTCCGTCCGAAGCGGCGGTTACAATCTGCCTTAAGCTCTTAGTTCTGGTATCGCCAGCGGCGTATACACCCTCTATATTAGTATGGCATTTTTCCCCTGCCACTATATATCCAACTTCGTCGAGTAGAAGCTCATCGCCAAATACTTTATTGTCGGGCACGGTGCCTACTGCGATGAATATTCCTGCGATTTCAAGAGTTTTGCTCTCTTCGGTTTTTTTGTTTTGCACATCTATGCTCTCAACTTTGTTTTCGCCTTTGATTTCTGTTACTAAACTATCGTATATTATATCAATTTTTTCATTTTTCAGTACTGCGTCAACCAATATTTTGCTACCTCTAAACTCATCTCTGCGGTGAATTAAATATACTTTTTCGCAGTTGTTCGCAAGGAAGAGTGCATCTTCAAGCGCTGTGTTTCCCCCACCAACTATTGCTGTGATTTTATCCTTGTAAAAAGCTCCGTCACAGGTTGCACAATATGAAACGCCCCTGCCTTTTAGCCTTTCTTCACCTTTACAGCCGAGCTCCCTGCGCTTTGCACCGTTTGCTATAATTACTGTTTTAGCCTCAAATTCTTCTTTTGCAGTGTAGAGCTTTTTAGTTTTACCTGCAAACTCAGCCTTTGCAATTTTATCATAACGCACTTCAACACCGAGTGAGGTTGCATGGTCGTAGATGTCCATTGCAAATTGCACTCCGCTTATCTTTTTTATTCCAGGATAGTTTTCTACTTCAGGTGTAAGCGCTACCTGCCCACCATGTATAGTTTCTTCAAAGACAATTACCGAATGTCCTGCTCTTGCCGCATATATAGCTGCTGTAAGTCCTGCCGGTCCTGCACCAATAATAATACAATCTCTCATCTTTAACTCTCCTTTATAAATCATAAGGTTTATATATATTCATAACGGCAGAAGCCGCTTTAATACCATCGAGTGCCGCACTCATAATTCCACCTGCATATCCTGCACCCTCTCCCGTGGGGTAAAGCCCCTCGGTGTTTACACTCTGCATTTTTTCGTTTCGCACTATGCGAATGGGTGAAGATGTCCTTGTTTCGACCCCTGTTAGCACGGTGTCTGCTGCGGCAAATCCATTTAGCTTTCTATCAAATTTATTAAATCCCATTTTGAGCATTTCTGTTATTTTATCAGGGAATATACCTGAAAAATCGCTCTCGTAACTGCCTATGCAATAGCTTGGGGAAACCCTGCGAATATCGGCACCACTTTTGCTTGCGAGAAATTTATTTAGTGTCTGTATCGGTGCTTTATAGGGATTTTTACTGTTAAATGCGGCTTTTTCAAGCTTTCGCTGAAATGCTATTCCTGCGTCCCAGTCGTTTCCGAAATCCGTACTATCAACCGAAACGGCTATGGCACTGTTTGCATTTATGCCGTCCCTTGCATGATAGCTCATACCATTGACAACCACGCTTTCGCTCTCCGAAGCGGATGGCACTACCACTCCACCCGGACACATACAAAATGTGTATACTGCTCTCTTTCCCTCCCTGTGGGAAAGTTGATATTCTCCCCTTTTGAGCAGTGGATGGTTTGCCATATCACCATAAAGCCCTTTATCTATCTCAGATTGCAGATGCTCCGCTCTAACTCCTACGGAAAATGGCTTACTTTCAACCGCTACACCCTTTTCTTTGAGCATGTAAAAAGTATCTCTTGCGCTGTGTCCTATCCCTAAAATCACCGCAGACACTTCCTGCCATTCACCACTATATTTAATCTTACTAAGACTCCCATTTTCTATGCAGATGTCCTCAAGCTTACTTTCGAAAATCACCTTGCCGCCAAGAGAAATAATCTCCTCCCTTATCGAAACAACAATGCCTCTGAGCATATCCGTGCCCACATGTGGTTTGGCATCATAAAGTATCCCCTTTGGTGCGCCGTGCTTTACTAATTCATTTAGCACAAAGGGGAGGTTTTTATCTTTTACCCTTGTTGTGAGTTTGCCATCGGAAAATGTGCCCGCTCCGCCTTCGCCAAATTGCACATTACTTTGCAAATCGAGTATGGCATTATTCCAAAAACCTTCCACTGCTGATACTCTTCTGCTCATATCACCGCCACGCTCTATCACAATGGGGTTATACCCATGCTTTGCAAGTGTGAGTGCCGCAAATATACCTGATGGGCCAAAACCCACCACAACGGGAGGTGCGTTTAAAGGCATGTCCCCTAAAACAAATTCATTAAGCTCGGTGTTTAAAACTCGTATATCGGGGTGGTTTGCTCCTTTAACAAAACTTTCGCTATCTCCCTCTATCTCCGCCACAAGAGAATAGACAAAGCTCATCTCATTCTTTTTTCTTGCATCGAGTGATACTTTGCCAATATGTATTTCTTTTATTTTTGCCCCGAATCTTTTAATTAGCTTCTCGCCTTTGGCAAGAGCAGCCTCTTTAGGCTGCTCTATGCTTTGGCGTATATTATTTATTATTACTGCCATTATTCATCCTTTTCACTTATCGTAACTATTACTTGATAGTTACCATTTGCCCATACGATGCCTTTGCTCGGTGCCGATATAGTTACAGGAACACTCATCTGTCCTGCCGATATCTCACTCCCAGAAAGGTTTATCTCTGCTACAATGTCGTCCGAAGTCATGCCTGTGAGCACATCTTCCTCGCCAAACATACTAACCCCTGTAATTCTCTCGGTAAATACTGTAACATCGTAATTTGCGGGCGGATTTATCACATTAATATTGTCCACAACAAAATTGCGTGTTATCATCTCGTCCATCTCAAATTCCACTAATACAGTTTCGATATTATCTATATTTACAAATCCCGACGGAAGCACCACATCATATGCAAATGTGCTCACCGGCATTAGATTTTTAAGATCGATATATCCTAAATTGACTTCACTAAAATTATCCACCCTGTCTTGAGAGCCTGCAATCCTTATAGTTTCATTAGATATAGCGTATTCTAAATCGTCAATCGGGAAGCCCTGCGGCACATTTAAAAAGCTAACTGTCACGGGGACTTCTTTAATTTTTAGCACGGGAAGTGTTATGTCAACACTTGTGTAATCCATATTGAGGTGGGTGGTGTCGACAAGATTATTTTCCCTGTCCCTTAGCTCAATAACGCTGTTAAAGGTTTCGGTGGTTGTGAGTGTGTCTTCAAGCTCAAGTGTGACCACTGCTCTATCCACACGCTCCATATCAACCTCTGGACCCGATATAGTCACTTCACTTGGAAGCACAATTTCATCTTCGAGATAATACCCCGCGGGGATTTCTATGCCACTTACATCAAGCTCTACGGTGAATTTCTCAGAAGAAAGCCTATCAAATTTCAGCTCAATGGTACTGGGCTCTATTGAAACTACTTCAAATCCATTTGAGTTTACATCCTCGCCTATAAGGTCAACAGAGTATATCCCAGGTGCGGTAATGCCCGAAAGGTCTGCCTTTATGAGTATATCCTCGGCATTAACATTACCGATTACCATCCTCTCGCCCTCTATCGAAACATCGACATATTCTACATTTTCCTGTATGGCATTTAGCCCAAGCTTCACCAGTGCACTGTCCTGCACATCCACTGTTACTGGGATATTATTTTTACTAATTACGGCATCTGGCTCAATTGCCGATGTAGCCGTAAGCCATAAAAGCCAAGCAAGTATCAGCGATAGTAAAAAAATTATTCTATTATCATCAAATATGGATTTTTTATTTTCCACTTTCGCTTCACTCCTTATTTACTCTTCCTTTAGTAAATCTCCTCATAATCGGATTTACTGATTGCTTTTCTTCGTTGGTCTCGGTGATAAATTCTGCAATAAGCAGTTGTTTTAATCTATCGGGTGTAAGCGGCCTTACAAATCTGCCTGCTTTTACAAAGCTGATAAATCCTGTCTCCTCCGAAACTACCACAACTACTGCATCCGAACTTTCACTCATACCGAGTGCTGCTCTATGGCGTGTGCCGAGTTGCTTACTAATATGGTAGTTCTCCGAAAGTGGCAAGAAGCAACCTGCCGATAGCACCCTGCCGTTTCTAATTACCATTGCCCCATCATGGAGTGGGGAGTTATGGAAGAAGATATTACATATTAGCTCGCTTGTTGTAAGCGCATCTATTGCAGTGCCTGTTTGTGCTATTTCGCCAAGCTTTGATTCCTTTTCAAACACTATTAGCGCACCTGTTTTTTCTTTAGATAATGTTATACAAGCCTCGCAAACCATCTCTATGCCCTGCTTTACCGCTTGAGTGGTTTCAAGCTCGGGAGAGGTGTTCCCAAATAAGAAAAAGGAATGAAGCCTTGTTCTTCCTATGCTTTCAAGCGCTTTGCGTATCTCGGGCTGGAATACCACCAAAATTGCAATTGCACCTATCTGCAAAACATTCGTCATTAGAAACCTTATAGTATTTAGCTGTAATATTTCAGCAAAGATATATATGAATAGCAAAAACAAAATCCCACTCAGCAGCTGAATAGCCCTACTGTTGCGAATAAGTTTTATAAGCTGGTAAATAATCACCGTAACTATCGCAATATCTATAATATCTTTAATTTGTATTGAACCAAATATACCTGTTATTTCAGAAAAAGCGTCTTGCAACAACTAATTCACATCCCTTCGCTGTAAGTAAAGCGTACTTTTCACACTTATATGAGCGATATAATTCATATAAATATATTCTATCACATTTTTTTGTTTTTTTGTAGCGTATTTATAAATTTTTTATTGTGTTTACAAGAAAATTAATATCTTTCTCGGTGTTAAACGCCGCAAGGCTTGCCCTGACTGTTCCAAATTCGCTTGTTCCGAGTTTTTTATGGCAAAGTGGAGAGCAGTGAAGTCCACCTCTGAGGCAAATTCCCATCCTGCTCACTCTTTCACACACTTCCTCCGAGCTGTACCCATTTACATTAAAACTTATAACAGGTACTGAGCGATTTTTTATCGGAAGCGGAGAGTAAACCCTCACTTTGGCATTTTCTTTAAGCATATTATATAGCTTTATTGTATGAAAAAGTTCATTGTGATATAAATTATCACGACCCATGGAATTAACAAATTTTATCCCTGCTCCAATGCTTATAATACCAAGTGTGTTCGCTGTACCGCTTTCAAGCATATCGGGCATGAAATCAGGATGCGTAAGCGATACCGACAAACTGCCACTTCCCCCTGTGATAGTCGGGCTGAGCATTTCAGGTTTACCTGCTATAAGTATGCCACTACCCATAGTAGCATATAACCCCTTATGGCCTGCAATGCAGAGAAAATCTATATTGTCCCTTTCCATGTCTATATCCAAAACTCCTGCACTTTGAGCCGCATCTACCATAAAAGCAATATTTTTTTGTTTGCATATTCTACCTATGTGTATTATTGGCACCACCTGACCTATAACATTAGAGGCATGTGTGGTAATTATTAGCTTTGTGTTTGGTTTTATGAGCTTTAAAAAGCTTTGCACTGTTTTTTTATCGTCCGTATATGTAGTGGCAATATCATAGCTTATTACTCCATCTGTAAAAAGTTTGTGCACTGGTCGTGATATGGAATTGTGCTCCATATCTGAGATAATAACATGATCGCCTTTTTTAAGTAGTCCGTTTATAACCATATTTGAAGCGTGGGTGCAGTTTAGCGTAAACACAACATTTTCCGCCTTATCACACCCAAAAAATTCTGCCACTGCCTCCCTTGTTTCATATACTTTCAGTGCTGTGTCCATCGCCATTTGATACCCGCCACGCCCTGGATTTGCTCCGTATTTATCAAAATAACTCATCACTGCTTTTTTTACAATTGTCGGCTTTGGATAGGTTGTTGCTCCATTGTCTAAATAAATCATATTCTCCCCCCACCGCTTTTGCGGCAACACATTTTTTTGCAAATAAAATAAAAGTGGCACAGATACTGTTTTTCAGTCCTATGCCACAAAAGATTTGTTATTTGTTATAATCCTTAATTTTCATTAAATTATAGTGGATATTTTTATCCTATTTTCATTTAGTATTTTCACCGCTTCATGCAGTTGAGCGGATTTAACCTGCAAGCCGTATCCACAACCATATTTTTTCATAGCTTCTTGATTACGAGTAATGGCAGTTCTTATATTGCGGCTTTCCAAAAGTTTTTGACCTCTCATTGCATGGGTTATAGATTTGACAATTACAATTTGTGTACTCAAATTATCACCTCGTGCATTTTATTCAGTTCAAATTATACTATGCAGAAAGCTTATATTTTGTCAGTAAAAAATATTTAGGCTTATAATATTAAGTCCTTCTCCATTATTAATAAGCTGAGCGTGCTATCGAGTGAGCTTTTTCATTTTTTTGCATATAATAATGTATGGATTAAATTTGCCGTGGCAAGGATGCAAAATGTCACATTTATATTAGGCTTTGTAAAAATTAAAGTTTTACTTGTTTTTTACAAAAAATCATGGTTTCCAAAAGCAACGCTTTTAGGCGTTCACCGCAGTGAGTGAAATTCCTTTTACTAAAAGGAGATTTTAGGAGGATGAAGGGGGATTTTTATGTATTGTCGAGTACAGGATTTGCGTTATAAGGATGTAATAAATGTATCGGACGGCACAAGGCTTGGCTGTGTCTGTGACGTGGAGGTTGACACTGTAACAGCTCGAATATGTGCAATCGTAATATATGGGCGGCTTCGTTGGTGTGGGATTTTAGGTCGTGAAGAGGATATCATTATCACTTGGGATAATATTCAGCTCATAGGCGAAGACACCATACTGGTAAATTTCTGCTGTCCTTCAAAAGCACGCTCTGGCAATAAATTTTATGGCATATTTGGGTGAATACATAT
>CAYJIJ010000031.1:0-27506 GCA_964370185.1 uncultured Oscillospiraceae bacterium | reverse complement strand
AAATAATCTGCCACAGATTATTTATATTAGGCAAAGCCTAATATAAATTTGCCATTCGCTCAGTTGTCACAAAGTGACGAGAGCGAGGCAATCTAAATCGCCCCTGCGAGGAAATAAATAATCTGCCACAGATTATTTATATTATACCCAATCTATATTAAACCTTTGTTTACATACATATAACAATTTAACGAGAAAAATGGTATATAATTAAAACATACCCAAAAGATGAAACCGCAATCATCATGGGTACTCTACCCTCCTCAAAACACACATTATTTCAAAAATGAACTCCTTTATGACAGCGTGCGAATTTAGACCATTTGACCGCTATTGTAAAGGGGTTCATTTTTTTGACACCTTAATAACAAAAAAGTAAATAATAGGTATAAATACAGCGTGAAAAAGTCTGTTTTTGCTGAAAATCAACCCTTTTAGTGGTTTTTATATAATTTACACTTGTAACTCACTATCATTCTATGATAAAATAGTAGTGTATCTAATTATGAATATTAAGCGGATTTTTTAAATAACATATAATAGGTGAACTGCCTTAATTTATGCCAATAACCGTAAGAAGGTTGTGATAATAATGCCGATATACAATTATGTAGCCATAGATAAAGAGGGCAGAGAGATAAAGGACAGCTTAGAGCTCTTAAATAAGGAGCTCGTGATAGCTCAGCTAAAAGCTGAAGAGCTTTTGGTTGTCTCTGTGACCGAGGTGAATGCTCTTAATAAAGACATCAATTTCACCTTTTTAAACAAGCGTCCCTCAGCAAGGGATTTAGCTGTCTTTTGTAGGCAGTTTGTAAGTATTGTTGAAGCTGGGGTGCCTGTAATTGCGGCGCTCGAAATGCTCTCAGAGCAAACCCAAAACAAAATACTTGCGGATGCAGTTGCAGAGTGTCGCACTTCGATACAGGAGGGTAACTCCCTCACTGAGTCGATGAAAAAGCACCCAAAAGCATTTCCAGACTTGCTCGTAACAATGGTTGCGGCAGGCGAAGCGACGGGTAGTCTTGAAATTTCATTTGGCAGAATGGCGGAGCATTTTGAAAAAGATGCAAAGCTGCGCTCGTCGGTGAAAAAAGCCTCTATATATCCTGCGGCAATCGTAGTGGTTGCTTCAATAGTGGTTGCGCTCATGCTTGCATTTGTAATACCACAATTTGAAGAGCTATTAAGCGATATGGGTATAGAGCTTCCATGGGTTACCCAGATGGTAATGGATGCAAGCCTTTTCATGCAAACATATTGGTATATAGTGCTAATAGGTGCTGTTGTGATAATATATGGCTTGAGGGCATTTAGCAAAACACTTCCTGGTAAGCGAATGTTTGGTAAGATACTAATTAAATTACCGCTCTTTGGCACGCTTACAGTAAAAACCGCCTCTGCAAGAATGTCACGAACACTTGCCACCCTCATAGCCGCAGGCATACCACTCACAGAAGCACTCGATATAGTAGCTGAAACGATGGATAATATCTACTTCAGCGATGCACTATTAAGGGCAAAAGAAGATGTTATGATGGGTATGCTACTTTCCGAGCCACTAATAAAATCCGAGCTTTTCCCACCGATGGTTTGCCATATGGTTAAAATTGGGGAAGAGTCGGGCGATGTGGAAAAAATGCTTTCAAAGCTTGCCGATTACTACGAAGAAGAAGTAGAAGCGGCGGTACAAGCTCTAATGGCGGCACTTGAACCGCTTATCATAGTAGTGCTTGCAATAATAATCGGCACAATAGTAATGGCGGTTATACTGCCAATGGGTGAGATGTACTCAGGAATTGATAATCTGTAATATTAATGGTAATTATCCGCTAACATGGGGCTTTGCGGAATTACATAAATATATTATAAATAAACAGCTTTTATCATTTTAAAACTTTGAAGAAGTTGTTTATAGCCTTCTATGTTTATCAGCATGGAAGGATAAAAAACAAATGCTAATATTAAAAAGGAGAAGTTTCCAATGAACAAATTAACAAAGAGAATCAAAGAGAAAAACGAAGGCTTTACATTAATAGAGCTTATTATCGTAATCGGGGTTATCGCTATTTTGGCGGCTGTTATGGCTCCAAACTATTTCCAATACCTCGAGCGTGCTCGTGAATCCAACGACACTTCAACAGCTTCCGCAATCATCCAATCCGCTGTAATCGCAGCTATGGACCCTGCTAATGAGCTCGATGCTGATGATTCAATCACAATCACATGGGCAACAAAAGGCACAGGCGGACTATCTGCTGCAGCTACAAGTGGCGTAACAGTTGCTGATGAAGTAATTGCGGCGGTTCAGGCAGACATTCAGGCTGTTATGGGTGCAACTCCCGAACATGAATCGGCAGTAGCAGACGGTGCAGACCTTACTTTCACAGTTAACCGTGATGGTAATGTAGATGTTACAGCAGATGCATGGACAGCTATCGGCTTAAATCCTTAATCTAAAAATTAAATCGTATAGATTTATGGGCGGCTGTGCCCCTTAGACGGCCGCCCTAAACTCTTAAGTAGATCATTTAGCGATATCCGTACTAAACTTTATATAATAGCAAAGCAATATAAACAGCTTAGTGAAGACTAAAAAAAGATATCTGCCAATTTGAGCTTTTAACCTCATGGCAAAAGGAGCGTTTTCATGGATTTCTTTGCACTCTACCCCATAGTGGTAACCGCATCTTTTGGTCTGCTTATAGGTAGCTTTTTAAATGTCTGCATACTTCGCATACCGAATGGAGAAAGTGTGGTAGTTAATTCTTCACACTGCCCCAAATGCAATAAAAAACTTTTGTGGTGGGAGCTAATACCTGTTTTAAGCTATCTTGCGCTTAGAGGAAAATGCTCTAAATGCCAAAACCGAATTTCGCCACAATACCCGATTATAGAGCTTTCAAACTCCCTGCTATGGGTAACTGCATATTTTGCGGTGGGTTTTAGTGTGGACATGTTTCTCATATGCCTCTTGTTTTCAGCACTCCTAACACTCTCGGTGATAGACATGCGAACAAGGCAAATACCCCTGCAAACTACAATTTTCATAGGAATACTTGCACTGATAAGGCTTTTTATGAATTTTTCCGACATACAAAATAAACTACTTGGACTGCTAATAGTCCCCGGAATACTCCTGCTAATACTGCTAATTTCCCGAGGTGCCGCAATAGGCGATGGGGATGTAAAACTCATGGCAGGCGCAGGGCTCTTCATGGGCTTCCCACTCACATTATTATCATTTGTTTTAGCCTGTGGAATTGGCTCGGTAGTGCATCTAATCCGCATGGCGTTTTTTGGCGCTAAGAGGGATTTAGCAATGGGTCCCTATCTCGCTTTAGGGATAGCGATATCGGTGCTATATGGAGAAGCGTTACTGAACTGGTACTTTTCGTTTTTCACATTTTAACTGCTTTAAACGAAAAAATTAATTTGAATATAAAATCCTTTATAAACAAGGGATTTAATATATATTATTTGCAATAGAAACGACACTTAAAGCATAAGGATAGCAAAACTAAGACTAATTATGATGCTCTTACCCTTCCTCTCTTTAGACGAGGGGAAATAAAAAAGTTTTGATTATCTTTTAAAAAACATAAATTAAGGAGGGTGGTTTGCATGGCTAAAAAATATCTTAGCATTGAAATAAGCGACCACATAACCGAAATAGGAGTTTTCACAAAATCAGGAAAAAATCATAAGCTTATTGATAGTTTTATGATTGATACACCGCAGGGGCTAATTGCGGATGGCCAGATAATAGATGCTACGATACTTGCAGAGGAATTGTCGGTGGCGGTAAAACAGCGAGGCATCGCCAAGGTGGCGGGTGTCACTTTTGTGCTGTCCTCCACCAAAATTGTAAGCCGTGAAGTATCACTCCCTAAAATGTCACCCAAAAGGGTAAATGCAGTAATAGAAATGAGTGCCTCGGACTACTTCCCAGTAGACCTTACAAACTATCGTGTAAAACACACAATTTTAAATAATCTCCCCGATAAAGAGGATAATACAAGGGTTATGATTACGGCGGCACCTATCTCGCTAATTGAACCCTATGAAGAGCTGGCAAAGGAGATGGCAATGCCACTTGTAGCACTTGACTCCTCTGCAAACAGCACATATCAGTTACTGAAGAAAATTTCGGGTGAAGAGATAAGCATGAATGTAAAGGTGAATATGCGAAGCACGCTAATCACATTTACTAAAGGCAGTATTATGCTCATGCAAAGGGCACTTCCCTTTGGTGCGGACGATCTCATTAATTCGGCAATTTCAGTTTCGGGCATACCGTCGGACAATTTGGTAAGTGCACTTTCTCTTTGTAAGGATGAAGAGTGGCTCGACTCAAATATTCCATATGAACAGCGCAAAGAAGAGCTTGCAAGACTTATAATGGGTATAAGCCGAAGCATAGACTTTTTTAAGAGCACATATAAAGAATACAATGTGGAAAAAATTGTCCTCATGGGCAAATGCGCTGATGTATATGGGCTTTTACAGGCAGTTGCTGAGGGCACAAATATTGAAACATCACTAATCTCAAGCATCAGTGGAGTGCTCACACTTGGCATTCCACCGGAATCGGTTATTTCCTATATTTCATGCATAGGTGCGATGATTGAGCCACTCGAAATTAAGCGAGAAAAAGAAAAAAAGAAAAAGACGACGGAGAAAAAAAGCGAAAGAATAGTGCTTGGTGTGCTCATGCTTATCTTCTGCGCCGCTGCGTCGGGCTATTTAGTTTATGATGCATATAACGACTACAATGCGATACTCGACGAAAAGACTGAAATAGAAAATAGGATAATGGAGCTTGAGGCTTTAGGCACAATGGAGGTGTATAACACCTATATTGATTACGATGCAATGAGGGGAAATTTTGAGCTTGTAGAATCGTTTAGAGATACCCCAAATATCGACCTCAGACCATTCATGGAAGAGCTTGAAGCAGAGATGCCCTCGAGTGTGCTCATATTCACAGCCACCCTTACCGACACTGTGGTGAGCATGACGGTTGAAGTAGCCACAATGGAGGATGCCGCAGTGGCAATATCCAAGATTCGTGCATTTGAGAGCATAGACGATGTCATGGTGGGCGCAGTATCCGAGATAGTGGACCCAGTGCTTGGAATTACAAGAGTTAATTTCACGATGTCGGCACTATATGGGAATTCATAAATATAGAAGTATAGCCGACGAAATTCGGCGGAATGAGGGGCTTTTATGAAACTAAAACTTTCTACAAAGGAAAAGAATTTGCTACTCGTGCTAATGGGATTTGTAATATTTGCAGTGGCATACTTTACCTTTTATCTGGATTATATGGACAAAATAGAGCAAGCCGAAACCGATATTGCACTGCTAACTCCCCAGCTTGAAGAGAGGGAAATGCACTATGCAAATATGGAAACCTACAAGCAGGATACAGAGCTTGCAAAAGAATACATAGCCGAGACAATGGATATGTATCCCCAAATCATGTACGAGGAAGATTTCCTCGGTTGGCTACTAAATTTTGAAGAAGAAATAGGCATGGATATAAGCAATGTTTCCTTTGATGACCCCATTATGCTAACCTCATTTGATGCGGCGATAAATGTGGACGGCGAAGAAGAGAGGAAGCATATAGAGGCATGGGAAATTGCCACTACAAGTGTTTCGGTGCAAAGCTATGCAGAGCTTAAAAATTCGATAGACAGAATTTATGGCGACAGATACAGAACAAAACTAAACAGCGTTATAATCAGCTATAATGTGGATGAAGATAATCTTGCAACCACAATGGATATGTCCAAATACTATCTCTACTACGATGGTGCACAGTATGTGCCACAATATATACCATCGGTGGATATAGGCCAACCAAATCCATTTGGAGCACCTTAATAATTCTCTTTAAAAGGAAAAATTAAACTATTCACTGAGTAAGAGGGGGATAAATGTGAAAAGTAAACTAAATAACAAAGGTTTTTCACTTATTGAACTCCTTATTGCAGTGATTATACTTGCACTTGTCACTGTGCCAATTCTATCACTCTTTACCGCTTCTATGAGGACGGCGGTTAAAAGCGGTGAAATTGGTGCGGCAACCACCACGGCACAGAATGTGGCGGAAATGGTGGAAGCGCTCGACTTTTCCGATGTGATAAACTCCCCCGAATTGCTTTTTGGCACGGGCACACACTATATGAAGTTTGAGGGCAATAGGTATTTTAAGATGACACAGCCCGGCAATATAGGCGAAAGTGAGCAGCATGTCGGCATTACGGGGCTCAGCGAAGCAGGGCATAATTTTGATGTTATGATTACTTTTGACCCTGGAGCGGACGGCAGTGAATTAAATGCCTTAAACACCGAAGAAATCACAAGATTTACAGGGGTGGACGGCTCATATGGGCAGGCGATAAGCGAAAGGGATAACCCCGACATAGTATCGCTTGAAAACTCTAAATTAGAAGCAAATATCTACCCCGAGAGCATACTCGTGGCAAAACAACGCCATATAATACTCGATATTTACCATGATGCGGCAGAGGATACGGCGAGTGCCACCGTAGCTTATGAATACAGATATACCTACGAATTTACCCCCGACCCACTGAATGCACCGCAGTACAAAGAGCTGATTGTGTTTAGTGGTGATGAGGTAAACCCCTCGGAGGTAGAGCTATTTACCGCCTCCCACCACGATGCAACGGACGACCCACCGATAATAGGGCTCTTCTACTACCCATGGTATGAAGACACTACGCTAAGCAGTGTTTTCCCATTGCCAATAGGTTCAAATGACGACATAATCACGATTAGAAATCATGGCAATATTACACCAACAGTGCTTTTAGTCAAGCAGAAAGATGCCGAGCTGAACGACTCCGAGCTTGCGCTAAAAGAAAGCGGATACCGCCCAAAAATAAATTTACAGCATCTAAACAGCGGTGACGCCCCCAATGCTTGGAACGGCGAATTATACACAAATATGGTGGAAAATTTGGGCAATGAAATGCCGATAACGGGAATAAACTATAATATTTCCGAAATTGGCAGTGTGTGGTCACTACTGCTCACCGATGTACCCGATGGAAGTCTTGTGAAAAAAGATGAGCTCACAAGGCTGTTTAATGTGAAGATAGAGGTATTTGAAGAGGGTAGTATAAGTAATAATTTCAGCCAAATAACAAAAGACCCGATATATGTTTTATACACTTCAAAGCTGATATAGATAATGCGAAACATTATTAATTAAAGATTAGAATTGTAGGGGCATGGCTTGCCATGCCCACAGATTTCGTACCACAAAAAACATGAGGGGTTTTGTAGAATGGACAATCGCAAGCCCCTATGACCGCTCCACAAATTACCTGTTAACCAAGACAATGTGGAAATTTCACACCATGCTTGTAGTTTTCGCAAAATGATAAAACATACCCACATCCTCGGGCACGGCTCGCCGTGCCCCTACACAACAACTTTTCCATACAAGCAAAATATAAAATCTTACAAAGGAGGAAAATAAATTGAATAATAATTTTAAATCAAGATTTTCCGTCCTGCGTGAAAATAAAGGCTCAAGTATTATAATAGTTATTTTAGCGATATTTTTCATATCGGTACTCGGCGCTTCTTCAATGTTCGTTTCATATACAGGGATGAGGATGAAAGTGAGCGAAAGATATGGGCAGGTATCCTTTTACGATGCCGCTTCTGCGATGTCGGAAGTGGAAACCATGCTGCAAAAAGCTGTCTCCGAAGCGATTGAGACCTCATATGAGGATGTGCTGATAAATTACAGCGATTTAGCGAGCAGGGATTTGCTCCTTACAAGTTTTCACAATCAGTATCAAGAGGACATACTCGCTTGGGATGCCGATAAAAATGCACACAGTTTAGAAGATAAGCTCATTGTAAATGTAGCGCTTGAGGGAAGCGGTAGCACGGAAGTGCTAAATGCCCAGTATATTGCACTTTACCTTGCAGCTCTCTACGGCGAGGATGCGGCAGTGGATGCCACTTCAAATGGAACAGAGGCAAAGCTCACCACAAATGACGGTGTATACCTGATAACCACGGGCGAAGTTACCTACACAGACCTCTCAGTTCCCGATGCAGAGCCCGAAGAGATAATACTGCAAGATGTTTCGATACATTTCACCTCGGCGGACACTGGATACAGCAGTGAAGTAAAGAGCGACATTTCCCTTTTAATGCCGCCATTTAGTGGCAATATCATCATAGCAAGCTCGGCAACAATTCCCGACTATGTGCTGATATCAAATGGTGAGTTTACAGGAAGCAGTGGAACAATAGAATCAAACCATGCAACCACCGAGGGCAATGTATATGTCAGCGGTTATACCGACGGCTCGGTGAATATATCGAGTGGGCAGTTTGTAATAGGAAATAATGCTGAAATAAAGCAGGGGGCGGAAATTATAGTGCGTGCCAATGCGTCAATTTGGGCAAACGATATTTTACTCCTACTCCCCGATGCAAAATTCACCCTGCTCGAAAATGGAAATGCCTATGTAGCGGATGATTTAGAGCTTAGTGCAAACACCGAAGCAGAGCTTTCGGGGAATTACTTTGGTTTTGGCAGTGCTACACCTGAGAGCAACCCAGAACTTAATGAACACGCACAGCAGAGCTCTGCAATTGTAATTAATGGAAGCGGAGCGAAACTGCACAGATACTCGGACAGCACTCTTATGCTTGCAGGATATAGCTATGTTGATGGATATGGCATTGGTGACGAAACAATAATGGGAGAATCACTCTCGGTGAGAAGCAATCAGCAAGCTTATCTAATACCCTCGGAGTATTTAGAGGGAGTATGGGCAAACCCATATGTTACAGAGCCAGGGATACAGCCAAATCCTTCCCTTGACGAAGATGGTTTCCTATGGAATGTAAATGAGGAAGACATGCGAATTTCCGACTATGGCATAACACTCAAAAGAGTGCCAGTAATGCTTTCCTCCTCACAGGTGGCACATTACTTCTTTATGGATTTTGAAAATCCCGACGATGCCACAGCATATTTCGCCGATTATTTTGAGGTAAACAACGATATTATAGAAGCGTATGCAGGTAACTACTTGGATATAAGCGACCCATTAAATAGCGACTTTACGGGCATAGCGGTGGACACCGAAGTGCTTGCAAACGGAAATGTAATGGCGGTGGGCGAAGACGGTGAATTTGACTTAGTGGAAGAAAAGCAAAGACCCTTTGTACTCCCTGCACAGCTTAAAGACACTTATGACGGACTGCGCACAACTTTATCGACAGTCGAGGACAATAGCACAAATCCATATGAAAATATAGTGGATGTATCAGCGGTGGACACCCTTAGGAGTGGCACAGTGTTTAATTTTATGCTCGATACAAACCGTGATGGCACACCCGATACCACCTCGGCAATTATATCGACTGGGAATTACAATGTGAGTGCCGCCACTCCAAGCAGTGTGCGTGCAATAATTGCTACGGGGGATGTAACCGTGAGCGATGATTTCACAGGGCTTATAATGACTCCCGGTGATGTAGAGGTGCTCGGCGGTGTAACACTCACCGCAAACAGGGAAGAAGTACTGGGTGTCCTCAATGCAGAAATGACTAATGACGATGGAAAAACAGTGGAATTTATAGACTATCTATATCTCTTATCCCCGGGCGAAAACCATGTGGACAGCGGAGATAATTGGGATCCCGAGGCTTTAGTAGAATTTGCAAACTGGGAAAAGAAATAAGAGAAAATTTATTTAGACATCAAAACAAAAGGAGGTGGGAGCATGCTAAAGGGCAACCAAAAGGGGTTTACCCTAATTGAGCTTATGATTGTCGTGATGATTTTAGCGGTATTTGCAGGTTTTGTGATGGCGGCGGCTTCAAGGATGACCCCCACCGACTTACGCACGGCTGCAAGCAAATTCGACGCACTGATATCGCAAACAAAGGTTATGACAATGAGCGGTGCAGGCGGTGGCAATGTGGAGCTTCTACTCGCAGAGGAAAGCGATGGATTTTACGGCATAATAAATGTGGATGGAGTAGAGGACACCAAGGAACTAATAGTTGATAGCGGTATTTTGGTGTATACAAAAGATAAAGAGGACGACTCTTCCGCGCAAAAAGATATAGGAATATCGGAAGACACCCATCTCAGAATTAGATTTAATAAAGAGACGGGCGCATTTATCTCACCCGAAGCGGCGCATGATTTAATCTGCTTTGAGGAAGATAATGTAAGATATACAATAAAATTAACAATAGCCACGGGGCATCATGAAATATCAAGATAATGAAGCGGAGTAAGTAGTTTTAGCAGTACGAGGTAAAAATACCGCAATGGATGGGGGCGAGGAAGTTGTCTGGAAACAAAGGTTTTACACTGATAGAAGTAATAGTTGCAAGCTTTATACTCGGGATAATTTCCATTGCAGTATTTGGCTTTATGACAACGGGTGCACGCACCTATAACACGGTAAACAGCACAATAAATTTGCAATATGACACACAGCTCACAATAGCTCAGATAGAAGAGCAGTTGATGGACTGTGGGGAAGAGCTTCACTGGAACCCGACTGAAATGACCCTATTGATTGTAAACGAGGACACACAGCATATATTTGCCATGATAGAGGATGAAATATACTACGGAAGCAAAGATTCAGTGGATACCCTACTTGATAAAAGCGATGCAAAGGATTTGCTTGTAAGGAATGTTTTGCGGTTTAATATAGATATAAGCAGTTTTAAGGAGCTCGACAGAGCGAGCGCAGTGGAAATCACACTCGAGCTCAGTGACGGAGATAAATCACTTTTGACAACTCAGATAGTAGCAACAAGGAATGAACCACTCGTTATAAGCTATTTATAACGCGAAAGGATGAATATATATAATGTTTTATAATCAAAGAAAAAAACTTAATATATACTTTAGAGCTACTGCATTAGCCCTTGCGCTTTCCATCGGCATTTCTTTGCCACTTAGCAGTGGTTTGATGGTGGCTGAGGCGTCGGGCGCACTAAGCTATCCCTCACTTTCGGGGATAGAATCAATTAAGTACCAAATGGGAATAAGCGGCGAAGCTTTCGACATACTCGAAATTGTCCCTAAAGAGGGAAGCGGAAGCATGGGCTATTATATAGACGGACAGGAGCCATTCGCAGATTGGCAGAGCACGCTATCGTCACTGCACAGCCCCGACGGCGGAGAGGCACTCAGAGCAGGAGCGGTAAATGCAAAAATAGACGAGCTAAGAGCTGCCGATATACTAAGGGACGACGGCAGTGCGCCACTCGGAATAAGCGGAAGCTATACCGAATATATGGAGTGGGAAGAAAATATACCAGAGGACACCGTGAGAATAACTTTGCAGGACAGCGAAACAACGACTGTCAACGGAAGTTTTGAGAGAGCAGGAGTGGGCGAATACGGTTACTTTGATGAAATAGTAACCACAAAAATAGTAAATGCAGTGGATGCCACCCATTATCAAATAATAGAGCGCTTAGTGCAGGGTGAAGCACCCGATAATATCAATCCAGAAACACTTTTTTACTACACCCCCACATTTAGCGTAATAACCATAGAAGAGCTTGAAGAAACACCCGAAATAGTGGAGGGTAAGGCGATTTATTTTCTTCAAGAGGATGGCGAATACACATTCCAAGGGATAGTGGGCGAAGATAGCTATATAGTGGACGCCACCCCAAACCCAGACGCCCCAGCAAACACATTTTTCTATATGGTGGAGGACTACGGTGTACCGAGTAAGGATTATACCGCAGGGGACTATTATGCCATTCATGGCGGCTTTACCAATGTGATAAATGATGAAATAGGGAAAAATCACACCGACAAGCATTTTGAGATAGAGCACCACGGATATGAATATTCCGAGGAGGGAGACGGTGAGTTTATCCTCGTAGAAGGCGGAAGCGAAACTGTTTCCATTCAGTATGAGAGTGTTTATGCATATGTGCCGATAGTGAATAATCAGTGGTTTCACCGCTATGTGTTTGACGACCACAATGCGGTGTTAGAGCCGAGCTTTAAAATAGAGGTAAATTCAAAAATAGCCTCTAACATTACCGCAGAAGATATAAACACAGCCGATCTAATTGTATTTACAGTTGGATATGATTTAAGCAAAACTTCAGCTGATAAAGCCACACCAGAGCTCTATACAGCGTCTAATGACATATCGGCAGAAGTGCTCACACTGCTTAAAGCAGCGGTGGACAACAATTCAAAACCGATAATAATCGACGCAAAAATGCTCTATAAAGTAACTGCGGCAACCTCGCTTAAAAGCTTCTCCGATTATATTTTAGGGAAAAAATTCACACTGCCAGTTTATCCCTATCAATATTCCACTGGGTATGTGAAGGATGGCGTATATGTGTTTAATAGGCAGACAGGTGCAACCACCTTAGATCAAACACATAATAATATGATTACCTCCGATTTATTAGTGGAAATGAAACCCGCACTTTATCAAGAAGAGGGTGGCGCTTATGTAGAGGTTTGGAGCCAGATAAAGTCCGACAATAATTTAAGAACACTCACAAATTCATCAGAACTGCTCCCAGAGCTTGTTACAATGGCAAATTCAATTCGTCATATAATAAACTTTGCAGACAGGCTTGAAGTAAATAATAAAAATCAGATAAATGTGCTTGAAATACAGCCACTTAGATATAATCAGGATAAGACTATCGACGATGAAGAGCTTACAGCGGATAAAATCCTTGAAATTTTACCTGAAAATTCAATAGCAAAAGAGAATATACACATTGAAACCATGAGCATATCCGAATTTATAGGGAAAATAGAGGATATAAGCGAAGTTTATGACATGGTTTATATAGGTGCGAGTTTAGAAGGGTTTAATACCACAATGATATACTCCACCGAGGTGCCAAATTACAATGATGATAATATGGATGGCTTGATATATACGAATGTAGGGGACTATATGTATGTGTTTAACCAAGTGCTCGGCGCACTTAATTCGGATTATGACACCACTGCGCCAAAGGTGCGCAAGACCTCCTCGCTGTGGCCAACCATCAACGAATGGACACCGATAAGGGACGATAGTAGCACATCCCATAAGGCACGGGGCGCAGGTCTTGACCTCACGCCTGTTAAATATCAGGAGCTTGTAAATTTTGTGAATTCGGGATTTCCGATAATAGTGAGCGATAAACTTTTAAGCTCGCAAAATGCAGAGGGCGAAAAAGAAATTGAAGTGGCTATACGATTTGCCCAAGATACCGATGCAAATGAAATCTCTTCGGTGTATGATAGTGTCCAGCTTGAAGTTTATGGCTTTGACTACTATGCCGATATCTATCCAAACGACATTAATTATACATGGTATAAAGACGATGCACCGATTGCCGGCGCAAATGAAACAGAATACATTGCCACAGAGGGTGGAGTGTATCACTGTGTAGTTTCAATAAGCAATGGAGGCATTACGCTCGACACAGGAAAATCAAACAGCATAGAAATCACACATTACGATACTCAGCCCTCACGCATAGCGGAAACTGGCAGTGCGGTAAATTCCTATGCCACACCACTCGAGCTATTCCATGTGGATAATGACGACATAACCTCAAACGACATAACAAGTGCAACACCAACGGGCACAGTCTTTACAGTGGATGCACTTTTAAACACCGAGCTTGTACCATTTTCCGAAGCAGAAATAGCCAATATAGAATATAGCTGGTATGTGGATTTCTCAAACAGGACTTGGGCGAAGCTTAATGGCATTTCTTCGGGCAATTACAATATGACCACCTATCTCGGCACGGATGCCGACTTAATAAACGACGGCAGGACTATAACTGCTAAGCTTCAAGCTCAAAACTTTGTAATACGAGGATATGTGGCACGGGCAGAAGTTACGCTTGCAAGTGGAGATGTGCATGTCTATTATTCCGAGCGTGTGGGGATAAATCCCGATGACAGAGAATCGAATAGTGGGCCTTTCGTAGCATCACTACCACTCGTTAGCAGTACAAATACACCAAACTCACCAAGTGAAGTGGCAGGCGCTAAAACACATAGATATGATAATTTAGCACCGACAGTCTATGCGCAAAACAAGGCTAATGCGATAAACCCGACAGCTGGGGGAGATGAAATAGAGCTCTATATAAATACTCCACAAATGGGTTATTTGCCGTCGGCATCGGATATGTTGATAGATAGTTCCGAGATAGCATACAGCTATCAGTGGTATAAGGATGACGCACCGATAGCTGGAGCCACTGACCTAAGACACACTATTTCCGATAATTACGAGGGCGATTATCACCTTGAAGTAACAGCGGATATAGCAGGGATTTCTCTAACCTCGAAAACTAAAATCAGCGAGATAAACAACCGAATGAGATTTAGAGGGGAAAAACTTACTACAACAGGTGAAGCGGATGAAAATATTATCACCGTGCCTCCCCAAACACCAAAACTAATAAATGAATTTTATGTGGACAACACCTCTGTTATATACTCATTTTTAGCAAGCACAAAAGACAATCACAATGTCATGTCAATGGGTGATGCAAAAGCTAATAGTGGGGTGGTTTTGAGCTACCTAAATCTATCAAAACCGACGATAATCTTTAGCGAATATGCGGACGGAAGCCAAAAGAAACCGACGGATTTTGCAGGCATTGACAATTTTGAAGATACGAACGAAGATGGCAGAGTAAATGAAGATGACGATTTATCGCTAATAAATAACAGCACACTCTATTTTGAATTCAAAATAGAAAATGATACCGACCCAACACCCGCAACCACAAAATACAATGCCCATCTCTATGTGGATTTAGATGCCGACGGCAGATATGAAGCGGATGAAATGATTTCGAGCATAAGTATAAAACATGTTGGCACAAATACTACTGTGACAAACGGCAATATGGTTGCAGGGGAAACCTACTCCGTCAGCCGCCACCTGCCCGATACCTATCAAGGACCTGTTACATGGAAGCTTGAGATATTGGAAGTGGGCAATGACACACTTAGCGACTCTGCAGAGGGTATAACATTTATACAACCCGAAAAAGCAATAGAAATAGATGTACTTCAAGTACTGGGTAAAAAGACCACAAACGGTAAGCCGTTAATGGAGATACAGTCCTATGCAGATAAAATTGCAAGGCTTGAAACAATGGGGCTCTATGATATAAATGTAACCACTGAGCACATTGGCGATTTAAACGACATGAGCGAGGAAGAAGTCAAGGCTAAATTTGATGAATATGACATGCTGCTTTTAGGCTTCGAAGAGTCCTTCGGTAGGTATGACGACTTTGGGTTTAACACAGACACCACCAAGGCTACAATAGAATTTGTAGAGTCGGGCAAGGCACTGCTTCTCACGCATGATGTACTATCCACAATTTCTGCCCCATATGATAAGTATCCGATAGTGTCGGACGGAGTGGGGGATGCCACAAAGAATTTAAGCGTGGATAGAATAGGATATTACACAGGATATGTCTTTAATATGATGCTCAGAAGCTATGTGAATATGGACAGATTCGGAATTACCCATCCTCAGTATGGCATAAACGACTACTCTCCCTACCGAATGGAAAACTTAGGAGTAGCGAGCGGAAATAACTATGTAGCCAATGGATATGCAGGGATGACCTCCGCTATCGAAAACAATCTGATAAATGAAGATTACAGCATAGCATATAAGCATGGCTCGGCAGAATATGACGCGAATGGAAACAGAATATCGGTTGAGTATCTCGACGAAACAAGGGGGTTTAGCAATCTTGCTATAACAAGATTTGCCTTTGAATACAAAAATACCGTGAGCAATATGTTTTTTACCGATAGTCTATACAGAAATGCAATGCTACCCTCCGAAACCACGAGAGTTTCCCAGATTAACAAAGGACAAATAACCACCTACCCCTATAATGTAAACTTAGAGGAATTCGGTGGCGAAATCGACAGGGACAAAGGAAGCTTTACCGACCCAAATGGCGGAGTGGATAATTTATTGACTGTATCCACCACACATGAGCAGGCGTACCAACTAAATCTAAACAGTGAAGAAATAGTAGTGTGGTATGCACTTGCCGACGATGGCTTAGCTGGAGCAACGGGATATGAAAATCACTACAACGATGCAATGAATAACTACTATCTATTTAATAATGGGAATATAACCTATTCGGGTGCAGGGCATTCGGGTAGCAATGTGAGTGAACCTGAGGCAGAGCTGTTTATCAATACAATGGTGGCGGCATATAGAAACTCAAATGTAAATCCCACGGTAGAATTTATTGACGAAAGCAGCAGAGAGATAACCGACTTTTTCGTGCCCGCTGAATTTGATGAAAACGGAGAATACGGCGGTTCGATAGCAAACGGTAGCAATTCTGCATTTGATAAGGCGATCACATTTATCTTTGCGGACGAAAATATCACCGCAAGCAAAACTGTATCTCTTGCACTGTTTATCGACGAAAAAGAGGTGGGGGATATAGAATATTTCACCTACTCAAATATCGACGACGATGGAAATATGATGCTACCTCTATATATAAATCTTGATGGAGTAAATGAGTATATAGAAGTACCGATATATGATGAGAATGGTGATAGGGTGCAGGATGAATTACTTGATGATAATCTTTATGCAATCGACATTCCAAATGAAGTGTTCTCCCTCTTAGATGAGAATACCGACGAAGTGACACTGAGAATAGAAGTATCAACAAGAATTACAGGCTCTACTGAGATACTCGGTGGTTATACCGATATGTCCATTAAGAAATTAGGGCTTTTACCGCTTGGATAATAGTTTCTTTTTGTTAATTTTTGTGATATGATAAACACAAAGCATATTGTTGATTAAAATGAAACCAAAGCAAAACTGGTAGTGCAAGACTAAAAACTAAGGTGTTAGGCTTGCCTGACACCTGTAATCCAAACACATTTTATGAAAGTTCAGTGGAAGATTATAGATGCATGGCTTACACAGTAGTCATTTGCATTTAGCTTTAAGTCAATATAAACAATGAATAGGGTGGCAAGCTATGGAAAATGAAAGACTGAGAAAATATCGTTTGGGCGACCTTTTGATGATGCAGGGAGTTATAAACGAAACACAGCTTAAAGCAGGGCTTACAATGCAAAATAAAGCGCACCGCCAGTTGGGTGAGTGCCTTATTGAGCTCGGCTTTGTATCCGATCACGACATAGCGGAGGCATTATCGGTTCAGCTTAATATCCCTCGAATAGATTTAAGGGGGATACGTATAGACCCCGCAATAATAAAAATGGTAAATGGCGCAGTGCTCAGAAAGCATAATGTAGTGCCCGTCGGTTATAGCGATACCCACAACGGCGTGCTAATACTTGCAATGAGCAATCCGCTCAACATGATAGCACAGGATGATATAGCAATAGTTTCAAACTGTGTTATCGAGCCGAGAGTTGCCACAATAGGTGAAATAAGTGCTGTGATAGATAAATATTACGGCACGGGCGAGGCTATGTCTGCGGCACAAAAGTACGCCAAGGAAAGAGAAGTGCAAATTCAGCAGATGGAAGCGCTCGAAGCGGCACAGGAAGCCGATTTGCAAAACGCTCCAATTGTACAGCTTGTCCGCTCGATAATCGAGCAAGCAGCAAGGCAGAGGGCGAGTGATATTCACTTAGACGCACTTGAAAAACAGGTGCGTGTTAGGTACCGTATAGATGGCGTACTGCAAGAAAAAATGCTCTACGACATAAATCTACTCCCTGCAATAGTCACAAGAATAAAAATCCTCGGCGGAATGGATATATCCGAAAAAAGAAAGCCACAGGATGGGCGCATTACAATGGTGGTAGACCGTACAGAGTATGATATTCGTGTGTCGATACTGCCCTCCTCATATGGCGAAAAAACTGTTATGCGTCTTGCTTCGGCAACTGCGCTAAACAGGGCAAAATCGGATCTTGGCTTAAAAACAAAAGAGCTTGAGCTATTTGATCACATAATATCCAATCCAAACGGAATAATACTTGTTACGGGGCCTACCGGAAGCGGTAAATCCACCACGCTTTACACCGCAATATCCGAGCTCAATAAAGAGAGTGTTAATATAATCACCGTAGAAGACCCAGTAGAAGCAAATATTGCAGGGGTAAATCAGGTTCAGGTAAACAACAAAGCCGATTTAACATTTGCCTCGGCGCTCAGAGCAATACTTCGTCAGGACCCCGACATAATAATGATAGGGGAAATCAGGGATATCGAAACAGCCTCCATTGCAGTGCAAGCTTCTATCACGGGGCACCTTGTTGTAAGTACACTCCATACAAATAGCTCCTCGGCAACAGTTACTCGCTTGCTCGATATGGGACTTGAATCCTTCCTGCTCGCCGATTCGCTCGTGGGCATAATAGCTCAGCGACTCGTGAGAAGACTCTGCCAAAACTGCAAAGAGCCCCACAGAGCAACCGACCGTGAGAAGCAGGCAATGGGAATGCCAGCCGACAAGGACTTAGTAGTGTACAAGCCAAACGGATGCAGTCTCTGCAACGACACAGGATACCACGGCCGTATTGGGGTGTATGAAATAATGGAAATAACCCCAGCACTCAAGCAGATAATAGGCGCAAAAGGCACTACAAAAGAAATAAAAGATGCTGCTGTAAGTGGCGGAATGAATACTTTACGTGCAGGTGCGGTATCCTATGTATTAGAGGGAATTACGAGCATCGAAGAGATGATAAAGGTTTCTTTTGAAGAATAGTTTTAACCTTAATTGCGGAAAAAAGATAAAATTATTAGCCCTTATAGTAGGTATTTATGATATTTTAGCTAGACAGTGTTCAATGTGTTAAAAGGAGTATGAAGCATGACAACATTTAATGATCTAATATTTATGGGAATTGACAAAGGAGCGTCCGACATTCACCTCAGTACAGGTATTCCACCTACTGCAAGGATAGATGGAGTGCTTCAGCCATTTAACGACCAAATTTTAAAGCCAAAAGAGATAGAAGCACTTATCACAGGCATAATGACGGAAAGACAAATCCAAATGTTTAAGGAAAAGGGAGAGGTGGACTTTGCCTACTCCATTCCAAATCAAGGACGATTTCGTGTAAATGTCTTTATGCAGCGTGGCACATATGCAATGACAGCACGTATCTTAAACACACATATTCCCTCCCCGGACGACTTAATGCTGCCCGAGGTAGTTAAGAGCATGTGTGAGAAAAAGAGGGGTATAGTGCTTGTTACAGGCCCTACGGGAAGCGGTAAGTCCACCACCCTCGCAAGCCTTATAAATATGATTAACAAGACACAAAATAGCCATATCATAACCCTTGAAGACCCAATCGAGTATCTGCATAGCCATAATAAATCAATTGTAAATCAGCGTGAGGTGGGTAGTGATACACGCAGCTTCCCAAATGCGCTCAGAGGTGCACTGCGTCAGGACCCCGATGTAATACTCGTGGGAGAAATGCGCGACCTTGAAACGATTTCCATTGCGGTAACTGCGGCGGAAACAGGGCATTTAGTATTTTCCACCTTGCATACCGTGGGTGCGGCAAACACAATAGACCGTATAATAGATGTATTCCCCCCAAACCAACAGCAACAAATACGCACACAGCTCGCCGATGTACTTGAGTGCGTAGTGTCGCAACAGCTCATACCGCTTCAACATGGAATGGGGCGTGTGGCGGCGTTTGAGGTAATGCTTACAAATAGCGCAATAAGAAATAATATCCGTGAGGGCAAAACTTTCCAAATATCCTCGGTAATCCAAACAAATGGAAAACTTGGCATGAAGACAATGGATGATGCGCTCATTGATTTATACATGCAGGGCAAAATAAGCGACGAGTCCGCAGTAACATTTGCACAGGATAGAATAGCTGTAAAGAAAAGACTCATGCTTTAGGTGTAGAGTATGAATATGCGAAACGACAAGCGCCAAAGGCTTATACAAGTAGCAAAACTTTACTACGAAGAGGACAGAACGCAAAATGAAATATCCAAAATTTTAGGCGTTTCCCGTCCCATGATAAGCCGTATGCTGACCGAAGCAAAAAATAGTGGAATTGTTAAAATAACAATAGCTGAAGAAGAAATTGCGCCAGCCGAGAGGATAGAGGCGAGGTATAAAATAAAAAAATGCATTTGTGTAGAGGTGCAGAGGGACGATTCAACAATGAATCAAGCGCTCGCACAGAGTATACTTGAACTAATTTATAGCTCAGAGGGGAGCAAGGTGGGCATAGGATGGGGATATCTGATAGGAAAGCTCACTGAGACAGCAGAAAGACTTGAGCAAGTCAACAGCAATGTGCAGATAGTTTGCCCAATGCTTGGCAATAGCAATGTGGCGATACGCTATTATCATTCGAATGAGAATGTGAGAATAATAGCGGAGCACCTCATGGCAAACCCCATCTACTTACATACCTCTGCAATAGCGGAATCAGCGTATGAGCTCGACCTTATTAAACAGACGAGTAATTTTAAAGTAGTGGAAAAAATATGGAACAGCCTAAATATTGCGATTGTGAATATAGGGGATTATCCCTCCAGTCCCGATTTTGCCTCTGGTGCAAGATTTGGTGGACTGTTGCAAAAGAAAAAAGCAGTGGGAAGAATTTTGGCATATTACTTTGATGAAAATGGCGAAATCATAAATTCAGAAACCGACTACGCCGTGCAAATCCCCATAGAAAGTCTTAAAAAATGCGATATGGTGGTAGGTGTATGCAGTGCAAGTGTTGGACTGCCTGCAATACATGGAGCGCTGAGGACGGGACTGCTCACACATATAATAATGCGCAGTGATAAAGCTGAGCAAATCTGTGCTATTTAGAGATAATGTAAAATTCACATATGTAACTTAAATGCCTATGATGTAAAAATCATAGGCATTTTTATTATGCAAAAAGCATATAAATTAGCAGAAAAGAATATGCAAAATATAGAAATATATAAAATTATTGACTAAAGGTTACATTTGTGTTAGTCTTGAAACATGGGAGTTTGCTATCTCGGATTTTTAATTAATATAAATCACATGATGGAAAGCATCGAAAAATACCAAATACCATGCAAAGAAAATTAAACAGAAATTCCATGAATACGGAGGGATGAAAATGGATAAATCACAAATTTCACTCTGCTTGCAAAATGTGGCGGCAGTCTGGTCAGAAAAATCGGATTTACTCAGCGAAATTGATTCCAAATTCGGCGATGGAGACCACGGCATTACAATAAAAAAGATTGCAAAGCTAATTGATGAGACTGCAAAAGCTTGGGGAGAAGAGGATATATACACCTTTTTCGATGAACTGGGTGATGGCATAATGGCAATAAACGGTGGTAGTGCAGGCCCTCTCTATGGCACATTTATACAGGGAATGGGATCGGCATTCGAAGGAGCTCATGAAATAGACGAGCAGGGCGCAAAACAGATGCTTGAAGGCGCAGTAGAAGCCATGGGCGATGTTACCAAGGCTAAGATTGGCGATAAAACAATGATGGATGCACTGCTTCCAGCGGCAGAGGCAGGTAGCTCTGCAACTGGTGGAGTAAAAGCGGTATTTGAAGCGGCAATGATGGCGGCGGAAAAAGGCGCTAAGGATAGCGAGGGCTATGTGTCGAAATACGGTAGGGCACGCAGCTACAAAGAGCAAACAATAGGCACCCCCGATGCTGGTGCAATGAGTATGGCACTATTTTTTAAAGGTTTTGCCGAGGGCATTAAATAAAAATAAATAGGAGGAGCATTACCATGAAAATGAAAAAATTTATCAACAATCCCGAAAATCTAACATCCGAACTCTTAGAGGGTTTTGCCTCTGCAAACAAAGATTTAGTTGAGCTTCTACCCGATAATAAGGTGGTTAATAAAGCTTTAAAAGATGCCGACAGAGTAACTATTGTAACACTCGGAGGCTCGGGCCATGAACCTGCAATCAGCGGATTTGTAGGAGAGGGCATGGCGGATATTTCGGTAGTGGGCGATGTTTTTGCTGCACCGGGCCCACAGGCATGTGTAGATGCTATTAAGCTTGCAGAAAAAGGCAAGGGTGTACTTTTTGTAGTGCTAAACCATGCAGGGGATATGCTCACAGGCAATCTTGCAATGAAGCAGTGCAAAAAGGAAAATATAAATGTGGTTAAAGTAGTAACACAGGAGGACATCTCAAATGCTCCTCGTGAAAATAGTGACGACAGAAGAGGTTTAGTAGGCTGTGTTCCAACATATAAAATCGCAGGTGCGGCGGCGGCTGAGGGAAAATCCCTTGAAGAAGTTGCGGCAATTGCACAGAGATTTGCCGATAATATGGCAACACTTGCAGTAGCGGCAAGGGGAGCAACACATCCATCCACAGGAAGTGCACTTGCCGACCTCGGTGAAGACGAAATGGAAATAGGCATGGGTCAGCATGGCGAGGGTGGCGGTGGTCGCCAACCTATGAAGACAGCCGACGAAACTGCAAAAATCATGATAAATGGACTAATAAATGATTTAAGCATTAAAGACGGCGAAAAAATCATGCTGATACTAAACGGCACAGGCGCAACAACTCTAATGGAGCTATTCATACTCTACCGTGCTTGTGAAGCAATACTTAAAGAGAGAAATATTGAGATAGTTGCAAATTATGTGGGCGAAATGCTCACAGTACAAGAGCAAGCAGGCTTCCAAATGTTCATGGCGCGCATGGATGATGAGCTTCTAAGACTTTGGAATGCACCTTGCAACACACCATATTTTAAAAAATAAGTTAAAAAACAAAATAGCCAAGCATGCAACTTAAGAAAAGGTTACTCCATACTTCTCCCTGTCAAAGATGGGGAGAAGTATGGAAAATGTTTCGCTTGTAAAGCTGTATATATTGCGTGGCTAAGATAAAATATAAAGGAGCGATGGTTTTGGCGGATAATATAGGCAATAAATCGGCAAAAAACTACCACTTGGATAAGCCGGTAGTCACAGAGGGTTTTAATATAAAGGGTGGAGCGCATTATAGTTGGGGCATGAAAAATAGGCTCTCAAGAATGTTTAAAAAAGAGAGTGGCAACACTATAATGCTCGCATTCGACCATGGATATATATTGGGTGCAACTTCAGGGCTTGAGCGACTCGATATAGCAGTGCCACCACTTATGCCCTATGTGGATGTGCTAATGGCTACAAGGGGTGGACTGCGCTCCTCGATACCACCTGTAAACGATGTGGCAAACTGCCTGCGTGTAACATATGACAGCTCAGTTATGAAGGACGATATGAGCATAGGCGGAGGAATTGCCTGTGATATGCTAAACGCTGTGAAAATGAATGCCGACTGCGTAGCAGTGCAAACATTCATCGGTGCAGAGGGCGAGGCACGCTCTCTCGATATACTTGCAAAGGTGGTAGATTCCGCATCAAACTACGAAATCCCTGTTTTAGGGGTGGTAGCTGTTGGCAAAGACATGGCAAGGGATGAGAAATTTTTCTCACTCGCCACCAGAATTCTCGCCGAAAACGGCGCACATATAATAAAAAGCTATTACTGCGATGGCTTCGAGCGTGTTGTGGCAGGGTGCCCAGTGCCGATAGTTATAGCAGGCGGTAAAAAACTGCCCGAAGCAGAGGCACTCACCATGGCGTACAGAGCAATAAACGAAGGCGCTAAAGGGGTGGATATGGGCAGGAACATATTCCAAGCTGAAGACCCACTTGCCATGTGTATGGCTGTGGGTAAGGTGGTGCATGAAAAATTCACCGACAAAGAGGCGTATGAATTCTATCAGGACATGAAAAAGTAAAATCACAGCTATTTAAGGCATGGAGTGGGCAAATGAATAATTAATTTTCTAAATGGCATTAGCCATATAATCACTAAATGAATTTCTCTGCCCACTCTTCGCTTAAATAATACAAAGCATCTTCCAAAGTTTTAAAATAAAATATTTCTTAAATAAACTAAAAAATGCACCCATAATTTTTTGGTGCAAATAAAATAGTATGGAGGTAAAGGAAATGGCGGCACAATACATGCATGTAGGCATACCTGTTACAAATAAAAAAGAAGGCATGACATACAATGAGGGGATGAAAATTTGGATGAGCAACCCCGATGATTACGACTTCAAAATTGAATATCTCAAATTCGAAGAGGGGACACCATTCCCCGAAATTATGCATAAAAATCCACATATAGCATACAAAGTGGACGACGCAGAGCCATACCTAAAGGACGCTGACCAAATTATATTTGGCCCATTGGCTATAAGCGACACAGTGAGAATAGCTTTTATCATCAAGGACGATACAATATTTGAGCTCTACGAAGAGAAATAAATATGGGATGTAGCATTATCTTAGATACCGAACAAACCTAATCACTCATTTATGTAGCTTGCTATTAGCACTATGTTTTGAGATGGGGAGTTAGTTAATATGGTGCCCCCTAAAAAAATCCTCAAATGCAAAAAAGCTCTAAATAAAAGTAAAACCTTAATCAGATAAGATTGCCGTGTACGGGTTATACCCGTACACGGCAATCTTATTTATGTATTAGCTATTTCAAAATCTATAAATTACACTTGATAATCAACAGCGGCACGGTCGGCCACATGTTCACCCAAATATTTTACCACTTTAATATGCTCGGGGTGGTCGGCATAATAGTTAAGAGCTTCCATGTCGGTAAATTCTGAATAAAGTGAAATGTCGTAAACATTCTTTTCATTTGTGCTAAATCCCATTTCAAAGGCTAAAAATCCCTTGATAACCTTGAGTAGGTCGTCAAGCTGAGCGTTTAGCTCATCAAAAATCCTTTGCTTATCCTCGGCGGTATATTCCTCTTTAAGCTTCCAAAGTACAATATGCTTTACCATAAAATCCTCCTAAATAAATTAGTATTATCAAAACAATGCGTTTTAATTTAAATTGCCCTGTACTGCATATGCTTTGTGGGCAATAATTTAATACAAAAACGCATAAAATTGCAAAATATTACGAATTGTAATCTAAAATTGCTCTTTCTGCGACATGCAAATTAAGATAATCCACTAATTTTACATGATCGGGGTGAGTGATATAATAATCAAGAGCCGCCATATCGGTAAATATGGGGAAAAAAGCAATGTCATAAGTGTTTTTTTCATTTACACTAAAAGCAATTTCATAAGAGATAAAACCCTCAATTTTGCTTGGCAAAATCTCTATGCGGCTTTTTAACTGCTCATAAACTTCCTTGCGTTTTTCGCTTGAATAATCCTCTTTTAATTTCCAAAGCACCACACGTTTTAGCACGAAAAATTCCTCCCCATATTTTTAACATCACTGCCAAATTAATTTCCTAAGACATCCGTTTTATAGCAAAGTCTGCATCTTGGCTCGTATGAATCGGTGTCGCCAATTACCACGAGTTCGCCACCAGCCTTGCTCACAGGAATACCGCCGATGAGACGCTGAGTGAACATCGCAGGTCTGCCACAACATTTACAAAAGGCATTTTTTGTTATCACTTCATCGGAAAAAAGAAGCAAATCGCCGATTGAGCCAAAAGGTCTGCCAAGATAATCGAGATTTAAGCCCGACACAATAAGGTGCTTCCCCTTGCTTATCAGATTGCGCACTATGACTACAAGCTCATTAGAAAAAAACTGCGCCTCATCAAAGGCAACAATATCTGCATCCTTACAGCGATTATATATTTCATCGTTTATATCACATTCGGAGAGATTTAGCGGCAGGCAGGTTGCCTCCATGCGAAGTCCAATGCGACTAACAACTTCATTTTCTGAATATCTATTATCCACAAGCGGTTTGTACACCACAACATTTTTGCTTTGGTACTGCTGGGATTGCTTACATCTCTTAATAAGCTCACCGCTTTTCTCAGAAAACATAGGGCCTATTATAGTGGTTAAAAATCCTGCACGTCCATCATTGTATATCATAAATTCAATCATTCCTTTTAGAGTTTTAAAGGCTTAAGCCATAGGGTATTTTCATATATTTTCTTCGCAAAAAGATGGAAGAATTTTTAAAATCAATTACTTACATTCTTATTAATTCTCGGTATTCATTTACTTTTTTAGAAACTTCTTCGCTATCATGGCGCCGCCCTGCCACACAAACAGCGGCATCTTCATCACATATAAAGCATTTTCTCGGGGGCAAATTAATATTACTTCGAGAAATCGCCATGCCGTCAGATGTCATGATATCTATGTCAAGTATTCTGTAAACAGCTTTTTTCTGCTCAAAATCGCAGGTGAGTTTTTTCACCTTTATTGCATCTTCATCACAGCAGAAAAACACACAAGCACCATCGTCACCATCTATTTTTTCGGTGTGAATTATTTTGCAGTCATGCTCATTTAAATACACGCTAAGCTCCTCGCAGGAATAATGCAAAAACTGCTTAAAATCCTCCGCTGTTCGTGCCAAATGCGGTAGGCAAATAGTGGTTGAAATTATAGTGCAGGAATATTTTTCTGAGAGCGTGCATCGCAAATTCCATCTCTCTTCACGGGCATTTAGCACAGCATTTAAAATCTCATTACCCATCAGCCTTCACCATATCGAGCACAAAATTAGCAACGGCATCATTTTTATTGTCAAGGGGTAATACTCTATCCGCTTCTTTTTTTACCGCAGAAATAGCGTTTGCCACTGCGCAACCAAAATCAGCATAACGGAGCATTTCAATGTCGTTCATATTATCTCCGAATGCAACAATTTCATCAAACTTCCCATAATCACGCAATTTTTCGAGTGCAGAGGCTTTGTTTACACCATGGGAATAAATTTCAAGCCAAAAGGTATTTGGGGAATAGACATCCTCATAAAAAAACGAAGAAATACCCTCCATATCCTTAATTTGGCGATAGATGGGGGAGAGTGTGTTAAAATCTTTTACCAGCACAAAACTAACAGTCTTCCCAAGCTGAATTCCCTTATCAAACTCCTCCATGGGCATAATTTTTTTATGTATGGGGACAGCGGTGGATTTAATTTCATCAAACACGCTAACAGAGTTTGAATAGACATCAAGCCCCTCGCCATTAAAGACAAACATACGGCAATCGGCACCACATTCCTTTATTTTTGCGGCTATTATATCGCAAATTTCAGGCTCTATCCGCTCATAGTTTAGATAATTACCATTTATGGCATCATAGATAAAGACACCATTCAT
Organism: uncultured Oscillospiraceae bacterium; assembly: GCA_964370185.1. GTDB lineage: Bacteria > Bacillota > Clostridia > Oscillospirales > Ruminococcaceae > CAYJEQ01. Next base: position 277 of record CAYJIJ010000031.1, on the reverse strand, counting down.
AAGCACCATTGGCACATTAATATTTATTTTCTTAACAAGGTCTAATGCGGTGGAAGCCCCCCTTGCAGTGGCTATCGTGAAAAATGCACCGAGGTTTATCGCTTCGTTTAGCTTTTGGGTTGTTTCTTCTGAAACTAAAATATCCTCCCCGAGCAGTGTGCCATCTAAATCGGACACAAAAAGCCTTTTGATAAAATCACCCCAATTCTAATTGTGAATATTACTTATTTAGTATATCGAAAGTTGAGGTAAATTGCAAGGGAATATAATGGGTAGC
>CAYJIJ010000030.1:0-28674 GCA_964370185.1 uncultured Oscillospiraceae bacterium | reverse complement strand
TTACTCCCTCTATTATAAGCTGTTTGTACAGCATCTCTTCTTCGTTTCTAACTCTTAGTTTTTTTGCAATCGGCATGAAAATAAGGTTAGCAAGTATACATCCATAGAGTGTTGTAACAAGCGCAACCGACATACTTGAGCCGAGTGAGGAAGAAGATCCCGCTGATAAGTCCATGCTTGCAAGCATGTTGATAAGACCGATAAGTGTACCTATCATACCAAACGCAGGAGCAAATGCCGCCGCTTTATCGTATATGCCTGCTTCATCGTCATGGCGCTTATCCATGCTCGCTACTTCTGTTTCAAGTAGCTCTCTTATTTTGTCCGCTTCTATGGCATCTACCACAAGCATTATTCCTGTTTTGAAAAATGGGTCGGGTAGTGCGTTTGCCTGCTCTTCAAGTGCAAGTAGACCATTTTTTCTTGCTAAGTTTGCAAATTCAACAAGTGTTTCTATTGTAGGTTCTACTTCAAAGCCCTTTCCCGATAGTATCTTCGGAAAGTGCTTCAGTGTATTTTTAAGCATACCAAAAGGGTAGCTCGCTATTACCGCTGCAAATGTACCACCCACTACTATCATAATACTTGCGACATCAAAGAAGCCCATTATGTCTCCGCCCAACATAATTGACACTACAATAAGCACTGCACCAAGCACTATACCAAAAGGTGTTGAAATATCCATAAGTATGACCATTCCTTTCTTCGAAAGACACAAAACTACCATAATAGATGGTTTAATTTGTGTCCCGTTTTTCGTTTATCCGCCTTAGCAGAGTAGAAAAACGGCTTTTATATATTATAAAGCTTAAAATTTATTTTCAAACTTTTTAATCCTCAAATTTAACTAAGGGGTTTGAATTACATAGGTTGTAAAATTTAATAATTTTTTTAATTATAACATCTTTGCTCTCTGTTACTATATGGTATCTACCATTCATCATTATTACTTTGCTTTCGGGAATAATTTCAATGCATTCGATTTGACTTGGATTAATCATAATAAGTTCATCGTTTAGTTTTGTAAGTTCAATCATCGTGGTCACCTTTCTTTTTAGCTATTAGGGGGCGCTTGCCCCCTTATAGCTATTAGATAATTAATTATCTCTTCATATTAACTAAGTCTGCAAGCATTTCGTCGGTTACTGTTATAATCTTTGAGTTTGCCTGATAACCCCTCTGGGTTGTAATCATATTTGCCATTTCTGTGGCAAGGTCAACATTTGACATTTCAAGGTATCCGCTTAAAATATCGCCCGTTGTTGTGGAAACTGTTGGTATAGCTTTTACCTGTCCTACATTTGCGCCCATCGAGTAGAGATAACCTGATGTCTGCTCAAGACCGTTTACATTCTCAACGGATGCAACGGCAAGCTGTCCGATTGTAATTTTTGTGTTTGTGGAAGTAATACCTGTGATTACGCCATCTGTTCCTATTGATACCGACTCAAGCTGGTATCTTTCACCTGCTGAACCAGTTGTTTGTGCAGGTATTCTCATTGGCACAAGTGCATCGGTACTAAATGCTGTGCCAGGAGTGGTAACATTTTGAGGGGCAAAACCTACTAAGATATTACCTAAATTATCAACAAGGTATCCATTACCATCTACATTGAATATACCAACTCTTGATAGATAGAGTCCGCTTGTTGTCAAATCTGTTTCGTCTGCGGCTGCGATATCGGTATTTGGTTTTGCTACGATGAAAAATCCTGTACCGTTTATCATGCAGTTGTAGCCATCACCTGTGTAACCACGACTACCTGTGGTGTAGTTTGCTGTAATAGAGCCTAAGTTTACACCATAACCGAGCTGTGAAGCATTTGTACCACCTGTTGGGCCGTTTGCACCTGTGCCGTCGTCACCTTCGGAACTGTTGATGATGTTTTGATATAGTGCGTCTTCAAAGTTTGCAGATTTCGTTTTAAATCCCCACGTATTAACATTCGCAATATTATTACTGATAACATCCATTTTTGACTGATGGGTGCGCAGTCCAGCAATTGCAGCATACATTGATTTAACCATTACTTACATCCTTTCGTGAATATCGACAATGCGAAGTTTACAATAATCATTCGGATTAATGCGAAAACCTCCATAATGGTCCGGTTATATTAATACCGCACTGTCTATATTGGTAAATATATTGTTTCTCATTTCGCCTGAGTTCATAGTAGTTATTACAACATTGTTTGGAATATTTACTATAAAAGCACTTTCCGCACCTATAATAACCACATCTTTAGCGCCTTTTTCTCTTGCTTTTTCTATGGCTCCGTTCAAATCGCTTATAAGATCTTCGGTAAAATTAACTCCACGCTCATTCATCCTTGCCAAAGCATGTTTTGAAAACTGTACGCCGTCGTTTTCCATGCTCTTTCTAAGCACTTCTGAAAAACTGTCCGTCTTGGCTTGAGTGGTGTTTGAATTTACCTTACTATTTTGTATACCGACTTGATGGCGGAGCTTAAGTTCATTTATGCTCTGAAATTTGTTTAGCTCCATAGCCTTCCTCCGATATTATATTGTTGTGTTTGTATCGGTTTCGGTTGTGCCCTCTGTTTCACCTTCAGTGTCCGTGCCCTCTTCAGGTGTTTCAGTTTCTTCCTCCAGTGGCACTTCACCCACCGCCATAACCTGGCTCATCAAATATGGGTTTCCATCAATGTAGAGTATTGGGTCTTCCCCAAGTACCACTCCTGTTACTACACCTGTGATATACTCGTTTGTATATGCGCCTGTGTTGTAATCTACTTCTGCAACTGTAAGACTTTTGCCCATCATTGAGGTAGCATATGTAATCGTATTTGTCACTGCCATTTGTGTAATTGCATCTATCATTTGTGTCTGCACCATCATGGACATCATTTCTGCGGTATCCATTGGGTTATCAGCATCTTGATATTGCATTTGTGCTGCAAGTAACATGTAAAAATCATCAATACTCAGACCATCTTGACCTTCAGTAGTTCTGTCCGCACCTTGATAAATCGTTCCATAACCTGCCCCTAAGCCATTTATAGCACTCATATCATTTTACTCCTTTCGCTCTTCTTATGCAAGACCTAATCTAAGTTGTTGCAGGAAATCCACTGCATGTTCGTCATTGTCTTTTTCGCCTTGATTTTGGTTTTGAGCGTTATCATTGTTTTGCTTGTTCTGCTCGCCAAAATTTTGCAGATAATCCTCAGCAGGGTTTTCAACTATTACCTGTGTGTACTGTCCCGAACGGTTTTCAATTATCGCGGCTAAATCGCCCGCACTTTTTGCCATGATTTGCATGGTTTCAGGGTCGGTACAAATGATTGAAACTATCGCTTTTCCAGCTTCATAGGTAGTTTTAATGATAAGCTTACCTATGTTTTGTGGCTCGAGCTGTATTTCAAAGTCGTAATTACCTGAAGCAATATTTGTAGTAATCTGCGATTTTATTTCCTGCAAATACTCATCCTTTAAAACTTGCTCGGCTGTTAGCGCTGTCGGCTGTGTAACATTTTGTGCCAACACTGTCTGCGAAATTGGCTGGGCTACTTGTGTGGTATCGGATAGTTTAAATTCTTTATTCTCACCATCTTCAAACCCTTCTGAAAGTAACGCTTGCTCGCCGTTTTCTCCCTCGGTAATCGGAATAATTTTTCCAACTTCTTCGGTGTCCACCAAGGTTAAATTAAAGCCATTTACATTTATCTGCTTTTCTTCTTCCTTAGCTGTTTGTTGCTGTAGATTTACCACTTCTGTAAGCATTTCTGATAAAACCGCTGAGCTTTGCTCTGTGGTAGGAGAAGCTTCGGATAGATTTTGCATCATCATCTGCATTGCAAGTAGCATCGCTTGTTCATTATCGTTTGGGACTTCATTTGTCTGCGTCTTGCTCTGAACAGATTTAATTTGCTCGGAAAGCATCTTGGCAAAATCCGTCTTGCTACTGTCTTTAGAGGTATTGCTCTCATAGCTTGTATTTTGCTGTACTGGAGTGGTGGGTACTGCCTGTGTCATTACCATTTGCATTCATTTCCCTCCTTTCCCTTAAATATATATAGGAAGCACAAAAGTGCAAACTATCTACCCAGCATTGACTTTTGAAGTGGTATTGGATACAAATTCATCTATAAATTCTTCTTCTTTTTTTTGAATTAGATTATTGTATTCCACCTCACGCTTGCCTTTTAACATGTCGAGAGTCTTTGTTTCTTTCTTTGCCTCTATCAGCTCAGCAAGCTTCTTTTTCTCCCTCACTTTAAGTGCGGCGATAACCTGCTCCTGCCTTTTAATTTTATCTCTTAAACTTTTTAAATATGCTTCATATAATGTTATCGTATTTATCGTACAGCCCTGTAGTTTTTCTTGTTCTATTTTGTCCCTTTGGAGTAAAAATTCTTTTTCCAAAGCCATGAGCACTTCTTCTTCTTTTTTGATGGACTGCAAAATTTCAGTATGTTCATTTTTTATATTTTGCTCAACTTGCTCTTTGAAGCTTCGCACCCTTTCGAGGGAGAATGAAAATTTCTTCATTATAAATCCCCATACCCTTTCGCCGACAAAACTTTTACTTTAGCACTTCCCTCATAGCCGGAAGTAGCTCTTCGGATTTGACATTACTATCAATTTCCTGCCTTAAAAAGTTGTTTACCTTATCTATTTTACTTATTGCATAACTCAGCTTTTTATTTGTTCCCTCTTTATATGCACCTATTGATATTAGGTCTTCATTTTTTTCGTATACGCTTAATATCTCCCTCATCTCGGAGGATAATTTCTTGCGCTCGTCTTCGGCTATTTCAACCATCAGACGGGATATGCTTGAGCTTATGTCTATGGCTGGGAAATGGTTTGCGTTAGCAAGCTTTCTGCTTAAAACTATATGCCCATCGAGTATACCACGCACAGTATCGGAAACAGGTTCATTTGTGTCGTCCCCTTCGACAAGTACTGTATATATCCCCGTTATAGAACCCCTTTCAAACATACCGCTTCGCTCGAGAAGCTTTGGAAACTCAGTATATATTGATGGTGTATATCCCCTTGCTACCGGCGGTTCTCCAGTGGCAAGTCCTATCTCTCTTTGAGCCATTGCAAATCTGGTGAGTGAATCCATCATCAGAAGCACATCATAACCTTGATCTTTAAAATATTCTGCTATTGTGGTGGCAACCGATGGGCATTTCACCCTCTGCATTGCAGGTTGGTCGGATGTAGCTACCACAAGTACGGTGCGCTTCATCCCCTCGGGGCCTAAATCTTTCTCGATGAATTCCCTTACTTCTCTGCCACGCTCTCCCACGAGCGCTATTACATTTATATCCGCCTGCACATTTCTTGCAATCATGCCAAGCAGTGTACTTTTTCCAACACCACTCCCCGAGAATATCCCAATACGCTGACCTTTGCCCATGGTGTTTAGCCCGTCTATCGCCTTAACTCCAAGATGGAGTGGCTCGGATATAGGAGGTCTTGCGAGGGGATTTGTTTTAGGAGTTTCGACATAGTAGTAATTTGTTGCATTAAAATCGCCTTTTCCATCTATAGGGTTTCCCATAGCATCTATTACTCTGCCTTTTAAAAACTGCCCAACAGGTATTTTAAGCCTTTTCTTGGTGTTTCTCACAAAGCTATCAGTTCCTATCCCCGGCACATCCTCATAGGACATCAGCTGAATTTTATCACCTTTAAATCCCACTACTTCTGCAGGTATCTGCTTTTTTTGCTCTTCGCTGTAAATCAGCATTATATCGCCTATATTGGCACTGCCTCCGGTGGCACTCATCGAAATCCCTGTTACATTTTCAATTTTTCCTATGTAGCTTATTGTATCTGTTTTTGCTATTAGCTCGGACAGATGCTTCAATGTTTTCCCCACCAATCTACTCTTTACAGTCGTGCATTATTTAGTATTTCTTTAATATTATCAAGTTGTGTTTTTACACTTATGTCGAGTATTGCTTCGCTTGTTTCAATTATGCATGTGCCTGGCTCTTCATCTTCCATGATTACTATTTTCACATTTTCAGCAAGTCTGGAGAGATTTTTTAAAAACTGCTCATCGCCCTGTATATCTATCGCACCTGCACCTTTGCTTATATAGATTTTTGCCCATGCCACTTTTTTCATCTTTTCTGTGGCCGCTAAAATCATTCTGCATATAACATCTTTGCTAGATTTAAGACTCGTTTGCACTATCTTTTCACCAATTGTGAGAGCAATATTTTCTAAGTCCACTGCATAATGCTCAAGTATTTTTTCTTTTTCTTTATCTATTTCTCTTACTTCTCTCACAATGGCTTGCTGAAGCTTTACAAGCTCCGTTTGATTGTTTTTAATTCCAATCTCAAGTGCTTGCTCATAGCCCATCTCACGACCAGCTTTTTCGCCCTTGGCAAAACCTTCATCATAGGCGGATTTTTTAATAGTCATCGCAAGCTCTTTTGCACTACTTAGTATTTCATCAGCTTCTATCATTGCTCGTTTTATTATTTCGTCCGCTTCGCTATCCTCTATTTGTTCCTCGGCGTCGTCTTCCGGGATAAATTCCGATGGATATTCATCTTCTAAAAGCTTTATCGCTTCGATTTCTTTATCAGCCTTAGACTGCTCTGCTATCTCATTTGTTTTTATCACTTCAAATGTAAATTTATTTACAGATTTAAAAGGAGAAATATCTACATTTTGCTTTTGTGAGTCCTTTAGAACCCTATGCAATTATATCATCCTTTCCACTGCCAACAACAATCTCTCCCGCTTCTTCAAGTCTGCGAATAACGCCAACTATGCGCTGTTGAGCTTCTTCTACATCTTTTAGCCTTACATTGAATGTAATTTCAAGGTCTGACTGCACTGTATCCGCCATACGACTGGACATATTTGAGTAGAATACACCAAGCATTTCTTTGCTTGCATTTTTAAGAGCATATACAACATCTTTCATGTCACATTCTCTTATGAAGCGCTGGATGGAGTGATTATCCATAGCCATGATATCTTCGAATACGAACATCTTCTTGCGGATTTCTTCGGCAAGCTGTGGATTTTCTCTGCCCATTTCGTCGAAGATGTATTTTTCATTGCTTCTATCCATATGATTCATTACATCAGCAATGTAGTCTATACCACCAACATTTGTAAAGTCCGTTGTAAGCATATTGTCAAAGCGTTTCATAAGCTGGGTTTCCACTACTCTTATCGCTTCTGGTGAAGCACTTTCCATTTGAGCAATACTCTCTACAACTTTAATTCTTTTCTTTTCGGGTAGCTCGGCTATAAGCGCCGCTGCCTGCCCTGGTTCAGCATAGGATAGTACAAGAGCAATAGCCTGTGGTCTTTCCCTTTGAATTGCTGAAAACAGGCTTTTTATGTCCATTTTGGCTATGAAATCGAATGAGCGATTTTTTAAGAATTTATTCATCTTCTTAAGTAGTTCATCCGCAACTTCAGAGCCATAGGTCTTTTCAAGTACGCTTCTTGCATATTCCAAACCGCCATCGGTTACAACTTTTTGTGTTAAGCAAGCTTTATAAAACTCATCGAGAATAATCTCTGTTTCATCCGATGGTATATGCCCAAGCCTTGCTATTTCAAGCGTTAAGCGCTCAACCTCTTCTTCGGTCAGATGTTTATAAATCTTTGAAGCATTATCCACGCCGAGCACCGCAATAACTGCGGCGGCTTTTCGGCTTAATGGAATATCGACAGAGAGGGGATTATCATTTGGGGCTTCGAGCACTTCTGCTGTGTTAAGTTCATTATTTTCCATCTTCTTCCCCTCCATTTATCCAACTTCTGATCATCTGAGCGGCAATTTCTGGATTGTCTTCTGCAAATGTACGAACTGTTTCTCTGAGCTCCTTGCTCTTTTCGTTCATCTGGTTGATAGCTTCCATGTCTATCTGGTCTATCAATGCTCCCGGTACTTGTTGCTGTGCTAAAATAGCTTCTGCTTCAGCTTCTTCCGCTTTTCTGCGTTTTCTTCTCTTCGCAAGTAAAACTATAATTAGAATTAGTATCAGCAGTATCACTGCCGCAGCTATAATAATTGGTAGCGGATTTGCTAAGACTACATCAACCAAGCCTGCTGGGATTATTTCGCCTATATCGCCTTCTTCTGGATCATATCCAAAGAATGGTGCACTTACTATTGAAATTTTGTCGTATCTTTCATCAATATCTATACCCGAGGCATTACCCACTAAATCCATTAAGTCTTCGGGATCAATATCGCCTATAACATGGCTGTTTATTGAAATTGAAACCGACACATCCGAGAGATATCCTGGGTCTATCTGTGCTTGCTCTATCACTTGATTTACAAGGTATTCTCTCACAGCAGTTTCGCTGAGTGTTTCAGAGCTTTGGTCGCCTTCGCCACCGTTGTACTGCGGTGCTTCGGCATTTGTTTCAGTGCCTGCAACATCGGTATCGGTTTCGGTGGAGGAGTTTGAAGAATTGCTGGAAGTGCTCTCATTTGAAACTATCCCAGTCTTATCCTCATCGTTTATCTGCTCTGGCACGGTATATGTAGAAGTTTCCCTTAGTATCTTCTCCATATTTATCTGCCCTTTTACGGACACTTTAACATTATCGCTACCAAAGAAAGGGGTAAGAACATTGAGCACTTTTCTTTGTATGTCATTTTCTATTATCGTTGCAGTTTGATCGGCAAGCTGATTGAGTGACATATTTTCTTCGGTAGTCACAATAACCTCTACGCCATGGCTGTCGAGCACCGCAACATTTTCCATAAGCATGCCTGGGACACTTGTTGCTACAAGCCTTTGTATACCAGCAGCTTGCTCTTCACTTGGGCTTGCGCCATTTTTCATAAATACCGAAACCGAAGCAGACGCTACATTTGTGCCATCATCAAGTGGGGATAGCACATATTTTTCTTCCTCTGGCAGGGCTATTGTAACCTTAGCATCGGAAACACCCTCAAAAAGCCTGATGGTAGCACCTATTCTATCCTGTAATTCATAGAGTTTATACTGAACTTGTTCGGAGTTTGTGACCATGCCGCCCCCATACTCCTTAAATATATCATAATTAAAACCGCTCTGCGGATAGCCCGACATTACAAGTTGCGCCCTTGTTTCCTCAACCACTGATGAGTCCACCAAAATGTCTCCATCGGCTGTGTGTTGGTAGGCTATGTCATCCGCTTGCAACTGGGCAATAATATTTACCGCTTCTTGGTCTTCAACACCCGAAAAGAGGAGGGAATATCCAGTGTTGTTTAAGAAAAATGCAAGTGCAACCGCAACAGCTACCACGCCCACCGCAGCTGCTATCACAATATTTCTTGTCTTTTTACTTGTTTTTTCTATGTATTGCCTAATCTGCATCAACAACTTTTTTATATTATCCATTATCGGCTATAATCCTTCTTTTAAAGTTTAGAGGTTAATTCTTATGAGTTCATTATAGGACTCAATTGCGCTATTTCTGAGCTGCACAAGTAAATCAACCGTGAGTTGCGCCTGTTCTGCTGCTATTGTGAGTGTGTGGGGGTCGTCAAGTTGCCCTGTGGCGAGCAGATACTGCTTCTCATCTAAATCTCTCTGAGTTTCTTTTACATCATTTACTGCATTATCAAAAATGCTCTTAAACATGCTCCCACCTTCAGCGGTAGAATTTTCCGGCATTGCGGTTTTGAGCTGTTCAAATGTTTTTATAGGAACAATCGGTGTAATAAAATCACTGGACATAATTTCCTCCCTTATATTTCCATCTTATTAAATTAACAAAGCAACAAATTTGAAATCCAAATTCATTGCTATTGTCCTTTGATAGCGGTTCTAAGTCTTGCAATGTCACTTGTTAAGCTATTTGCCGCATACTGATATTGTAGTGAAGTTCTTGTTAATTCTACCATCTCAACATCTACATTTACATTGTTGCCATCAAGCCGTAGCCCTTCTGCCTCGGACTTTTTTAGCTCTATTTGTGATGTTGAAATTGCATTTTGTATGTCAGAAGATTTTCCATTTTGTGCTGCTTCGTCGAGCAAGCGTTTAAATTCGTCCTCAAATGTTACATAGTCAGCCTTGAATCCGACTGTGTCGCTGTTGGCTATATTGTTTAAGGTTACACTTTGCTTGAGCCAGAGATAATCAAGTGATTTTCCAATAAGTTCCATTGAATTTCCATATAAAGAACGCATAATTTTCACTCCTAACCTTATGTTTTGACATTCTATGTCGATACTAATTCTATTATATATTCTTTTTGTATATATTTCAAGATTTTTCTTGTAAAATTATATTTTTTTCTTTTTTTTGCAATAAATGTACGAAAAAAGTGAATAATATGCAGTAAATGTAAAAATTCAGACATATTGTTTTGCTTTTTGCCCAAATCCAAAACTGATTAGATTTTCAAAAAATATTTATTTATAATAATTATAATTTTCACTTGTATATTCTATGTTTTTTTTGTATAATTATTTTTGTAATATTTTCTTAATAAACTCCTTCGAAATGCGAGGTTTTTTACTATGGCTAAAATCACCCGAAGCAAAAAGGCAATTATAAGTAATCTTTCTACCGATATCATCATCTGTGATGCCGATGTAACCGAAATTAATGACGACTCCGCCATTCTCTCAATAGAGATTGACTTCGTGGAGGATTTAGACACCGAGGTGAAAGTTACATTTTTCGATGAGCTCAAAGGCCTTGTAACCTATCGTTGCTCACTCAATGTTTCAAAGAAGCGATTTAAAGATGGTATTCAGATTCAGGATATCATATGCCTATTTGGAAAGGTTATTTCTGTTATAGACCGTCGTGAAGACTATAAAATAGAAGCAAAAGCATCTGCGGATGTAATAATACCTGAAAACGCCGAAATACCTGATGATTACATAGATTACGCCGAGGATGAAATTACAAATATCAAGGTTGTAAAAGCGGATATAATAAACATAAGTGCCGGCGGAGTTTATTTCACCTCCACTTTCCCCTTTGAAGAAAACCACATTTGTACAATTTACTTACATTTAAACCCTCGAAAGCGCATTAAGGCTACTGCCGAGGTTTTACGTATTGACGAAAAAGGAACTGCGAGCGACACGGGGTATATGGTTTATGGCTTCGGGTGCAGATTTTTGGATTTATCCTCTGTTACAGAACAGGAAATCAGAAGTTTTGTATTTAAGCAACAAATGCTAAACCGAGAAAAATTATCGGGCAGATAAATAAAATGAATTTGGGGTATTTTCATGCTTACTGCGATGAAAATACCCCAAAAATTATTTTAAGATTATATTATATCATTCTCTGAGATTTGTCTCTCTTCTTTTGCCCCTGCTTCATTTACAGAGTTTCTCTCGATTATCCTCTCGGGGCTAAAATTGAGAAAATAAAGATATATTTCCACTATTGCCTGATATAACTCAGGGGGAATTTCACTCCCGAGCTCCAGCTGTGTGAGCATTGTGGCAAGCGAATTATCCTCATATATGGGTACTTCGTTATTTTGGGCAATTTCGACTATCTTCTCCGCTAAATACCCCATCCCCGAAGCTACTATTATAGGTGCCACATCACCTTTTTCATCATAGGAAAGCGCAACTGCTTTTTTATTGAGTACATCATTAAATTGAGACATTTACAGAATTCTTCCTTTCAAATATTTTTGGGAAGGCTTCGGAAATAGGTATTGACTTCACTCCCGCTTCAACAAACATTTCACCTATTCTGATTTGGTTTTGTGAAAGTATTTTAGTGACATCTTCTTTTATATACGGCAGAAATTCTCCAAGTTCTTCGGGACAGCTGAGCTGTAAATTGATGGTTTCGTTTTGATAAATAAAGAAAAAGTCGAAAAATCCTATCTCCTGTATATCGAATTTTATAAGCCCCTGTATCGCTCTGCCACCACCCTGTGATCTGCCTTTTTTGTCGGAGTCTGGGTCGATCCACATTTCTCCAAACATCATTTTACCACCGACTTGAAGCGGTATCATCATATGAAGTACGGGCATGTAAACACTTTCATTTATAACAATCGACTGCATTAGGTTTTTTAGCATCGCTTTATTTTCTATTCCAGAGTTGCCCTCCATGCCGGATTTTATAATATCTATAAGGCTGTCCATCCACTTTTGCTGTTTTTTAGCACGTTCAAATTCAGTATTATTTAGCATCTGCAAAATTAGTGATGGGTCTAAGTTTTGAAAAACTTTTTGCATTATAGGGTATTTCATAAGTTGTTCAAACGCTTCCTGCACTCGCTGTGCCATGCCATTATCAAGCCTTGCTATATATGTGGAAAGCCCCGAAGTAAGCTCCCTGAGTTCCCCTCTATCGTGCATACTTGTTATATATCTATTTAAAAAAGGGATTACTTTTTCTTTTAATATAAGGCTGTTTTCCATCTGCTCTTCCGAGGTTTGTGCCCCGAAATTAAGCTCTGCCATGAGTGCATCAAAGCTACCCCTCGCATTTGGGAATAGTGTCCCTCTTATTTGATTTAAAAGGATTTCAGTGTTCTTCATCACATGAGAACTTTCACTCATGTCTGAATATTTTCTTAAAAAATCAAGTATTCCGCCCCTTATATCGGCAGTAGTCGCTTGATTGTAAGCTGAGTGTAGCAAAGTAAAAAATGCTCCGCTGAATTTAATCGACGCACTACTTTGATTTTTTAAAAAGGCAAGCACATCTTGCTCGTCCATTCCTATCGTGTCGAAGAAATGGGCGACTTGCTCGGCAAAATTTGCCCCGAGTCCCGATTGTGCCATTGTGGCAAACCTTGAGAAAAATAATTTCGAAAATTCTTCCGTCATCGGGCCAAAGCCTCTGATTTGTGAGAGAAAATTCTCATAATTCGACTCAAATCTGAACTTAAGCGCAGAATTTGCATCCTGTGACGCCGCATCGCTCCTTGCGTCGGGCTTCATAACCTTTTCAGGGTTTATCTGCCCTTGAACCGCTTGATCAACCACTTTAGTGGGCACAGTGCGTGCGTTGTTTGAGTTGTCATACCCCGTCATGGGGGTCGTTACTTTTAGTATATTCGACATTTTTTCACCTTCAGAAAATATTTTGTTCCATTCTCAGTTAAAATGTGTTATTATAAAATTGTAAGGTTATATTAAATTTCGTTTTAACCCGATGTATTATATTCCTATATAATACATTACCACAATTTTATTGATATTTGCAATCATTAATTTAAAATAATGTGATGAGGCGGTGTAAAAGTTTATGGAAAACATTAATGAGGGCTTACTTGAAACTTATTTGTTTGAAAACAACTCGCTGATAGAGCGTCTTGATGAAATTTTGCTTGATGCTGAAAAAAGTGCCGAGCTAACTTCGGATGATGTCAATGAAATTTTCAGGAGTATGCACACAATTAAAGGTTCTTCCGCTATGATGGAATTTCAACCTTTAATGGAGATTGCTCACCATGTGGAAGATCTCTTTTTCGAAATACGTGAAAATGGGATGGATACATTCACTTCCGCGCAAAAAAGTGAGCTATTCAACCTTTTGTTTAAATGCGTGGACAGGCTGCGTGATGATATGGGTAAAGTCGAGAGGGGCGAAACCCTCGATATGGACATTGCTTCTTTCATCTCAGAAATCGACGGCTTTTTAAATGCTTCAAAAGGCGGAGATGTCGCTACAACCGAAACTGATGCGGCTTCTTCCGAAGACACGGGAGATTTGCCTCCACTCGATGCCCCCTACTTCCTGCATATTCTCTTAGACGAGGATTGTGGCATGGAGCATCTTAGAGCGTTTATAATTATCACAGCACTTAAAGACGGTGGCCTCGATTCCGAGCACTATCCACCCGATGTGGAGTCAAATCCTACAACTGCTGAGTACATAATCAACTCAGGATTTTATGTTGCACTTAATTCGGAGGAGGATGTTCAGTCGGCTATAAATTCTATGGCTACACTTAGCAATATCCGCTCCTATGAAGTGGTTGTAAATCCTGTTTATCAAGAAATGGCTGAACAGAGTGCAAAAAATATGGGTGCATCGCCTGCTCCAGAAGCAGAAGTTAAGCCTGTGGAAGCGCCTGCGCAAAAACCTGCTCCCACTAAAGCGCCTGAACAAGCACCTGCTTCTATCGAAGCACAGCCTGCGGAAACATCCCCTCCGCAGCCTTCAGCTCAAAATTCCGAAATTTCAAAACAGCTTAAAACACTAAACCATGCAAAGCAAAGCTTAATCAGTGTAAATCTTAGCAAGCTTGACAGCTTAATGGCAATAGTGGGTGAGATAGTTATCACCGAGTCGATGGTTACTTCCGCCCCTGAAATTCAAAATATAAAACTTGACGGATTTTTAAAGTCTGCCAGACAACTTCGCAAGCTCACCGACGATTTGCAGGACATAGCAATGTCGCTTAGGATGGTGCCTGTTTCTGGCGTCTTCCAAAAGATGAACAGAATTGTAAGAGATATGGCTAAGACTCTAAATAAAGATGTTAAACTCACTATCATAGGTGAGGACACCGAAGTTGATAAGAGTATTGTGGACAATATTTCCGACCCTATAATGCATCTTGTGAGAAATGCTATGGACCACGGTATTGAAAAGGATGTAAATGACCGTATCGCCGCAGGAAAACCAGCGCAGGGTGAAATCATACTCTCGGCTAAACACACTGGCAGTGAGGTTGTTATAACTGTTGAAAACGACGGTGCTGATATGGATACCGATGCAATAATAGCTAAAGCAGCTAAAAAAGGTCTGCTTACAAAACCTCAAAGTGAATACAGCAAGAGAGAAATTCTTTCGCTATTAATGCTTCCTGGATTTTCCACAAATGCTCAAGTAACTGAGTATTCGGGCAGGGGCGTTGGGCTTGATGTTGTTAAGAAAAATATTGAAAATTTAGGTGGCTCGGTTTCAATTTCGAGTGATCCTGGACAGGGTTGTGCTTTCACGCTTAAAATACCTCTCACCCTCGCAATTGTGGGTGGGATGGAAATACTGGTTGGAAACAGTGTTTACACCATACCTATTTCAAACATTAGGCAGTGCTTTAAAGCTTCAAACAGTGATATTATTTTAGATGCCACAGGTAATGAGCTCATATCCTGCATGGGTGAATTTGTGCCGATAGTAAGGCTTGCAAATCTATATAATATACCTAATTCCCATGAAAATTTAGAAGATGGCATACTTATGTGGCTTGAATCGGGTGATAAATCCTATTGCTTACTCGTAGATAAGCTTATAGGGGAGCAACAGGTAGTTGTAAAGCCTTTGCCCGCATATCTAAATAATTTTAATATCAAGGACTCAGGGATTAGTGGGTGCACTATTTTAGGTGACGGAAATATAAGCATTATTTTGGATGTGGGCAATGTATTCTCTGCCTCATCACACTCAAATTAAAAGCGGAGGTGTAAAATTGATGGATGATTTAAGACTTTTTGCCATACAGGAAGATGATGACGATATTTTAAACCCAGCCACAATCGAAGTGCTTGATAGATATCTCACTTTCGTATCCGATTCAATTATATTTGCCGTTTCAACCGACTATGTAATTGAAATAATAGCCAATTACGCCATACGTCCCGTGCCGATGCTACCCAATTATGTGATGGGGGTAATAAATTTAAGAGGACAAGTATTGCCTGTAATTGATGTAAGAATGAGAATGAATAAGCCTTTTGTAGAGTACGACTCAAATACATGCATTATAATTCTTGAAGTGGATTCCACTTTAGTAGGTCTTGCGGTTGATTCTGTTTCACAGGTGGTGGAGCTTCGCTCTAAAGATGCAGTTGTAATCCCTGTTGAAAATCATCATGAGCTCACCGATTCTATGATTTCATTAGGAGACGACACTGTTGCACTTCTCTTAGATTGCAATGCAGTAATTGCAACTGTTTAATATGGAGGTAGGGTAGAACATGCTTACTTTAGAGGACAGGGATTTTAAAAGGCTTGTAGACTATATTCATTCAAATTATGGTATTGATTTAAGCCAAAAAAGGCAACTTATAATAGGTCGCCTTTCGAGTGTGGTGCAGGAGATGGGATTTACTTCCTTCGAGCAGTACACCGACCATATACTCAATAAGCATCTCAGTGCCGATATTGAGGTGCTACTGAATAAACTAACCACAAATTACACTTTTTTCATGAGGGAAAAGGCTCATTTTGACTATCTTAAAAACACCATTCTCCCATGGGTTGAAAGCACTAAGAAAGACAAAGTTCTCAGTATTTGGAGCGCTGGTTGTTCTTTTGGGCATGAGCCATATACCCTTTCGATGATTACAAAGGACTATTTTGAGAAAAAGTCGGGAAAATGGGACACAAGGGTGCTCGCCACCGATATATCACAAAATGCCCTTTCAAATGCCATGAGGGGAGTTTATCCCAAAGGGGCTTTAGCAGAAGTACCCGACGAATGGAAAAAGAAATTTTTTAAACTCTCTCCAAATGGCAATGATTATGAAGTTACACAGGATTTAAAAGCGAATGTGATATTTCGTAAATTTAATTTGATGGACAAAATTTCATTTAAGCTTAAATTCGATGTTATCTTTTGCAGGAATGTTATGATATATTTCGATAAAGAAACAAGGGATGCTCTAACAAAAAGATTTTATGATGCCACAAATCCTGGAGGCTATCTGCTTATAGGACATTCAGAAGGGCTAAATGATAATACCCATGGCTATGAATATGTAGCCTCAGCAGTATATAGAAAACCATTATAGCCGAAAGGCAAAGCAATACTAAATTATAGTGAAGAATGAATAGTGAATGGTGAATAGTTGTGGAGTTTCGCCTTTGCCGAAACGATTTTAAATCATTTTTGCAGAGCAAAAATACATTAACTTTTCACTCTTCACTATTCACTTTTCATTTAAAAAGGGGGGGATGACAAATGAATAATACACGCACTTCCCGTGTGCTATTAATAGACCCCTCGGCTGTGTTTGGGCAATTTCTCACTTTATTGTTTGTAAGGGAGCGCCTTCCACTGTCGGTAGTGGGGCATTCTATGACATCCCTTGATGCGAGTTCTAAAATCCGCACCCTAAAGCCGGACATCATTTTTTTAGATGCCGCACTGGCATCTACTGCGAATGGCACAGTGCTAAAAAGCATCACAGCAATGTCTCAGGCAAAAATTATTCTTTTGGCGGACGGCGATAAAAATCTTAGCACTGCTTCGGGATTTCCCTGCCTATTAAAGCCAAACTTAGAAGAGCCTAAGAGTATTTCGCTTTTTCTAACAAAACTAAGCATACATGTAACAGCTTCCAAAGCCTTGGACAGTAAAGATAAGTTAGCCACTCCCCCCACCCCATCACCGCAGAGTACAAAAACTTCCACCGCTTCCGAGCTTCCGATGATTGCAGGATTTTCACGCAGGGCAAAAAACACCTTGATAGTGATGGGTGCTTCCACGGGTGGTACCGAAACTCTGCTTGAAATACTAAAAGATTTGCCGATTGACACCCCTGGAATAGTGGTTACACAGCATATGCCTCCAGTGTTTACCGATATGTATGCCAAGCGAATAGATGGCATATGCAAAATGGAGGTGCGAGAAGCTAAAAATGGCGATATAGTAAAGCCTGGGTTGATACTCATCTCCCCCGGTGGGGATTTGCAGAGCAGGATAGTACGGATAGGCAATCAGTATTCGGTGAGCTGTTACCCTGCGGAAAAGGTGAGCGGACACCGCCCCTCGGTGGATGTACTCTTTCACTCCGCCGCACAGCTCGCTAAGTCCGAGGCTGTGGGGGTATTACTAACAGGCATGGGGCAGGATGGCGCATATGGGCTGCTTGAGATGCACAAAGCAGGAGCATACACCATAGGGCAGGACAAGGCCTCCTCGATAGTATATGGCATGCCAAAGGTGGCTTTTGAGATAGGAGCGGTAAAAATACAGGCTGATTTCCACGATATTTCAGGCCTTATATACTCACATTTAAAAAAATTATAATTTTTTTTAAAAAAATACTTAAGTATATCACAAAACTACCGATATATGTACTGAACAGGATAATAACTTGTTTGACGCGTCGAAAAAAAGGAGAAATCCGAAAAAACAAAAACGGAAGACAAGGAAGTCTTCTCGTAAATTCAAGGAGGAAATTTATTATGCGTATTCAAAACAACATTACTGCCCTTAACTCGCACAGAAACCTGACTAACAACAACTCGTCCGTTGGTAAGAGCCTCGAAAAACTATCTTCCGGTTACAGAATTAACCGTGCTGGTGACGATGCTGCTGGTCTTGCTATCTCCGAAAAAATGAGAGCGCAAATCACAGGTCTTGAAACAGCTCAGAAAAATGCTGCTGATGGTATCTCCCTAATTCAAACAGCTGAAGGTGCTCTAACAGAAGTACACTCCATGCTAAACAGAATGGTTGAGCTTGCTACTCAGTCCGCTAATGGTATCTACTCTAATACAGACCGTGCTAAACTTGATTCTGAAATGACTGCTCTTGAAGCTGAAATCACAAGAATTTCTGACGAAACAACATTCAACGGCACTAAATTATTAGATGGATCACTTAACTCTACTCTACAGATTGGTGATACTGCTTCCCAAAGACTTGCTGTAACAGTTACTGATATGGCTGCCGCTACAATTCTTGCTGGCGATGTTACAGTTGGTACCACTACTGGTGCTACTGCTGCTATCACATCAATCAATAATGCTATTGAAAATGTTTCCGTAGCTCGTGCTAACCTTGGTGCTCTTCAGAACAGACTTGAGCACACAATCAACAACCTAAGTGTAACAACTGAAAACATGACAGCTGCTGAATCCCGTATTCGTGACGTTGACATGGCTTCTCAAATGATGGAGTACACCAAGGACAATATCCTTGTTCAAGCTTCCCAGGCTATGCTTGCTCAGGCAAACATGCAACCACAGGGAATTCTCCAGTTGCTACAATAATCTGTTATTCAGGTTTAAAAAGCATAATAAACAAAAAGCCATCGCTTAAGCGGTGGCTTTTTGCTTAGATAATCGTCAATTTAAGAAAATCCTCCTGCTAAATCAGTAGGTATAGATAAAAATCACATTCTAATCTCTGCCCAATGGCTATTAAGCTCTATTTTACTTCTCGGTAGTCGCTTCTATCGTCACGGCTGTTAAATTTGGCATGCACACTGCAATATCATATTCATGGCTAATAGCACCGTACAGCTCGCAAAGATGGTCTGGGCAGGTGACATCTATAAATCTGATGCTCCCCTCTTCAAGCAGAAAATTAACCGGCACGCCATATTCCTCCATGAGGCTTATTCTTTCAGCTTCTCCATAGTAATGCCCTAAATCTATTCTCATTATCTCTTCTGAATTTATTGTGACCACTGCGATATTTTCGCCACTCGGTGAGTTACCCATGGGCATATAAAACCATAATGCAAAAAAGGCTGCTATTATCGCTACTATGGTGATTATGAGGTAGTCGCTTTTTTTTGCAAAACTCTTTTTTTCTTCCATTTTAGACCTCTTTCCCCTGTTTTAAAAAATAACTCCTCCATATAATGTGGATGGATTTAATAATATACTACAAAGCCAATAAATATAAATTTTCAGTGCTATATAATGCATTGACTAAGTACATCTTCCTTGTACTTCACTGCTAAAGTGCTGAGATTGCCTATTATCTGTAATATTAATAGGTTTTAGTCACACTCTAATATACTCACCATAATTATATAGGATATAATTATCATAGTCAAATTAAGGATTTTTATTTTATTTGTTAAAAATTTTAAAAACTTAGTTTTGCTATTATAAAATATAAGCATTATAATCATTTAATTTGAAAACGCTACTGTGTTTTCAAACAAATCGTAAAACGATTTGTAGCCACATTAGTGTGGCATTGAGCGATTGCATAGTAGATTTCACGCACAAAGTGCGTGACGGCAAGCAACGATTGCCTGATGAAAACAGCAGTGTTTTCATCTTAATTTACTATATAAATACTAAAAACGAATATTATACTAATGATAAGTATAGCTTCCTAAATTTCTAATACTCGGGTATAAAATAGCAAGATAGGGAGTAAAAATAAACCCATTTAGAGGTAAAAAGATAGTAAACAATAGAAAAACATCATGATAATATCGTCCCACGACGCAATGGAGCGGATATATATAAATAATTAGTTGATGTTATGCATACCTATTGAAATAAATGGTTTGTGTTAAAGAAATATTTATGTTATAATGATTGAGTATATAATAATATAAACTCATGAGCGAAAGGTGAAAATTTCGTATGAAAAAAACGAATTTAGCAGTAATTTTTGGAGGGGCAAGCAGTGAGCATGAAGTTTCTCTGAGGAGTGCTGTTTCTGTAATAGAAAATATCCCCACTGATAAATATAATGTAATAATGATTGCCATCACAAAGGACGGTAAATGGTTTCGATATAATGGCGATTTAGATAGAATAAGAAATAATAGCTATCTTGACAGTGAATTTTGTTATCCTGCGGTTATATCGCCGGACACTTCACACAAAGGCTTAATCGAGATTCGGGAAGATGGTGCAGTAATCTCCCCGATAGATGTGATTTTCCCTGTTTTGCATGGAAAAAATGGCGAGGACGGCACTATCCAAGGGCTGTTTGAAATAGCGGGTATCCCGTATGTGGGATGCGGTGTAAATGCATCTGCAATGTGCATGGATAAAGAAATCACGCACATAATACTTGAAAGCGCAGGCATTAGAACCGCAAAATGGCAGACAGTAAAAGCTTTCGATATGTCTGATTTCGATAAATTGGAAGCTACGCTTAAAGAGAAGCTCGCCTATCCAATGTTTGTAAAACCTGCAAATGCAGGCTCTTCGGTGGGAGTGAATAAGGCAAGGGATAAAGCTTCTCTTAAAACAGCGATTGAAGCGGCACTCATTCATGATGAAAAGGTAATTGTAGAAGAATTTATTGATGCGGTAGAGGTTGAATGTGCTGTTATAGGAAATAACGAGACCGAAGCCCCCATAGTGGGTGAGCTCGAGCTTCACAGTGATTTTTACGACTATGAGGCTAAATATGTAAACGACACCACCACAATACATATCCCAGCAAGAATACCCGATAAACAGGCGGAAGAAATTAGACATACTGCCATAAAAGCATATAGAGCACTCGGTTGTAGTGGGCTTTCAAGGGTGGATTTCTTCGCAGTTAAAAATGGGGATATAGTTTTAAATGAAATAAATACCCTCCCCGGTTTCACTTCGATAAGCATGTATCCTAAAATGATTATGCACAGCGGTGTTACCTATGGCGAGCTACTTGATAGGCTAATTAATTTAGCATTTGATAAATAATAATCCATCTGCAAAGGAGAGCGGAAGTTGAAAAAAGAATTTATGATAAAAATAAACGGTTCGCAAATTGTGGACGGTGAAAAGGATAATATTGAGCTTCTCACTACGGGCGACTTTTATCAAAAAGACGGCAATTACTACATTAGCTATGACGAGCCCGAAGAAAATGGCATGGAGCAAACTAAAACCACAATCGAAGTTATAAATGAAAGCAAAATTACAATGACTCGCACGGGTGAATTTAATTCACAGCTCATTGTGGAAAATCAAGTGCGCCACAACTGTTTTTATGAAACAGGCATGGGGAATTTAGTTGTTGGCATATGGGGCAACAGCATATCTTCCACACTTAATGATAATGGCGGAGACTTAAGCTTTAAATATACCATGGATGTAAATACTGCGCTTGCAAGTGAAAACCAAGTGACAATTAATATTAGGGAGTGTTAGATTTGTATAATCAAGTATCGGATACAATAAACGAAATAACTAAAATAGTAGAAAATAGCTTTAAAAAGAGCATTGAGAGCGGTGAGCTCACACAGGCTGAGATACCCTCATTTACAGTGGAAATCCCCGGTGACACCACCCATGGCGATTTTGCAACAAATGCGGCAATGGTGTCCGCTAAAGCCTTTAGGCTTCCACCGAGAAAAATTGCTGAAACTATTGTAAAAAATATAGAAACTGAAAACACTCATCTTGAAAAAGTGGAGATAGCAGGCCCTGGGTTTATAAATTTCTCACTTTCACACGCATGGTTTTCAGAGGTAGTGGGAAAAATACTTGAAGCAGGCGACGATTACGGCAAGACCGACTATGGCAAGGGCGAAAAAGTTATGCTGGAATTTGTTTCTGCAAACCCCACAGGTCCCATGCATATGGGTAACGCAAGGGGTGGCTCAGTGGGCGACTGTCTTGCGTCCGTAATGAAGCTTGCGGGATATAATGTGCATAAAGAGTTTTACATAAATGATGCAGGAAATCAGATTGAGAAATTTGGTGTTTCACTTGAAGCAAGATATCTGCAAATATATAAAGGTGAAGAGGCTGTTCCATTCCCAGAGGACGGCTACCACGGAAGCGATATAACCGAAAGAGCACAGGCCTTTGCCGATATAAATGGCGATAAATATGTAGATGCTGATTCTAAAGAGCGAAAAGAAGCACTTGTAGCATATGCTCTACCTGCTAATGTAGAAAATCTGCGCAGGGATTTAGAAAAGTATAGAATAGTATTTGATGAATGGTTCCCTGAGAGCAGTCTGCATGAAAGCGGTGCTGTTACTAAAGCTATTGATACGCTTAAGGAAAAGGGTATGGCATACGAAAAAGACGGTGCCATTTGGTATAAAGCCACTGAGTTTGGCGGTGAAAAAGACGAAGTACTCGTCCGTGCAAATGGTATACCCACATATTTCGCAGCCGATATTGCCTACCATTACAATAAATTTGTAACCAGAGGATATGACAGGCTGATTAATGTATGGGGTGCTGACCATCACGGGCATGTGGCAAGGCTAAAGGGTGCCATGGATGCAATCGGTCTTGATGGAAGTAAGCTCGATATAATTTTAATGCAACTTGTGCGACTCACAAAGAATGGTGAGCCTGTGAGAATGAGCAAGAGAACAGGTAAATCCATCACACTCAGCGATTTAATAGAGGAAATACCCATCGAAGCGGCAAGATTCTTCTTTAATACAAGGGAAGCGAGCTCCACACTTGATTTTGATCTTGATTTAGCGGTGGAAGAAAGTTCAAAGAATCCTGTTTACTATGTTCAGTACGCTCATGCACGCATATGTGGCATACTTAAAAATCTTACTGCTGAAAATATAGTATGGGACAAGCCATCGGCAGAAGATTTGCTCCTGCTTAAAGCACCTGAGGAAATTGAACTTATAAGAATGCTTTCAAAGCTTCCCACCGAGATAATAGCCTCAGCAAAAAATTACGACCCTGCAAGGCTTACCCATTATGTCATGGATGTAGCAAACCATTTCCACAAATTTTATAATGCCTGCAAAGTTCGTGTGGATGATAAGAGCTTATTAAGCGCAAGGGCGTCACTATGCACAGCAACTGCGACAGTTATAAGAAATGTACTGATGATTATGAAAATAGAAGCTCCAGAGTCAATGTAAGAAAGCTTGATGGTGAATAGATATGGAAATTCCCCTCCACACGCAATGGGTACTGGATTTATCACAAAAAAACTCCGATATACAAAGTTATAACAAATACAAGAAAACTCTTTTAGGTGTAAACGGCGTTTGTGCCGCACCTCCAATAGATTATTATAGCGGAAAACTTTCTACTATTTCGGCTTTTGGGATAGAAACCGAGCCGTTTGGAGAAACAACATACGCTGAGCTTATCTCTATGTATGACAAGGTGTTTGCTGAGGCATCTGCAAGTGGAGCTGAATTTGTACTGCTTCTAAATGCAGACACTCTCTCCGAATGCAGGGCGGCTGCTATTGCGGCAAAAAATCGCAATATTTCACTTATCGTAATGATGACCTTCGAGGACGATATGGAAACTAAAGAAGGTAGTAATCTATATGCATCACTTGTCACATTGCAGGGAATGGGAATATTTGCATTTGCGTTTAGTTGCCCTAATTCCGATATAGATGAACTTCATGACATTATTGCTGAAATGCTTAAATATGCCACAGTGCCAATTGGTGTGGCGGTAAATTTTAATAATAGCTGCACCTCCCCTGCCTCCATGGGTATAGAAAGCTTTATAAAAAATGGCGCTTCATTTGTGGTTGTGGATGAACTACTCAGTAAAAACGATGTAGTGGAAATAGCTGGATGTGTGATAAATTCACAGTATATAAAAAGCGAACCCGAATTTTTCGACGAAACAATATCTGCAAATCAAAATCAATTATTCTTTTTAGGCGAACATGTGGTAATATCCGAAGAAATAGATTGCAATCACGACATGAGTGAGGAAATTTTAGCGGCAGAAGCTTTAGGCTGTGACATACTAAATATAGTAATAGAAACTGCCGACGACGGATATCTTTTCTCGCTTAATACGCATATGCTCGGCTTGCCCGTACTACTTACGGCACATAGTGAAAAAGGCTTAGACAACGCACTCATAGGATATCATGGAATAGCACTGATAGATCAACATTCAGAACTCGAAAACGGCATGTTAGAAGAATTAGCGAAAAAATACAATGCGGTTATAATATGAAAATCTTTTGGAGGTGTAGTTAGTGGATAAGGAAAAAAGCATAATACTCTCGATGTATGAGAAATTCTTAGAGCGAATAGGCGAGAAAACTCAGGAAGAAATAGAAGATACCGAATCAGAAGCTGATAATGAAGCAGTTTCTAATTTATCTGAGCCCAAAATCGAAGACGAAGAAATCTTAGATGAAGAAAAAAACACCGAGGTTATTACAGCTATAAACCAGCCTAAAGAAAGCAAATTCGATAATCATCTTATGGAATTTTGCTATAGAATTGGCTTCGACACTGATTACAACATGCACAAAGATGAAGACACTAAAGCATTTGACTCAAGGCTTAAAATTCTTGCACAGGATTATAATAAAAATCGCTTACCAAAAGAAAACCCTGTTGATGCGGCGGTTTATGTAAATGTGTCCTTCAATAAATGTGATGCTTATATTTTTGTATTTCCACCGATTAACGGTGGTGCTGATGTCAGTACTGAAATGATAAATGAGAGAATTAAAAATCTTCAAATAAAACATGGCCTCGACAGTGATTTGATAGAAAATATTACCCATGAAAGAATGTACTGCAAACTGCTAAAATTTGCAAAAGGCGAGCTTCCACAGGATGGAGAAGATGGTAGTATAGTTCATACCACCGAGCTTAATATTATACCCAGATACAGCGAAGATGCACATGGAAATATTGATTTTAAGGATTTAAATATAGTAAATAATATAGTAAAACACACAAAAATTTGCGAGATAATTTTGCCAACATTGGGCGAGGATGGTATGTCGGTACACGGGGTAAAGCTCAAAGCTAAGCCTGGAAAACCTGCACAGCCACAAAACGGAAAAAATACATATTTATCAGATGATAAGACTGTTCTCTATTCTTCAATAGATGGTGAACTTGCACTCAAAGATGGCAGATATTTTGTTGAGCCAACTTTAAGAGTGTCCGGTGATGTGGACATCACAGTTGGTAACATCGATTTCGTGGGTGACATTCATATTAAAGGCGATGTTAAAAGTGGATATATTATAAAGGCTGAGGGCAGTATATTGGTTGACGGCTCGGTTGAAGCTGCTACACTGATTGCAGGTGAAGACATAATAATATCCAAAGGGGTAAATGGGGATTACAGCGGAAAAATTACAGCTCGTGGAAAAATTAAATGCAAATATCTCGAAAACTGCTTTGTAACCTCTAATAAAAGCATTGAAGCCAGCAGTATAATCAACTGCGAGGTTTATTGCAATGACAGTATTGATGTAACTTTAGATAAGGGTGTAATAGTTGGCGGTAAAGTAAATGCCTATAACAGCATTGTTGCAAATACAATAGGAAGCAAAGGAAATAGAGAAACCATGCTCAATCTTGGAAAATCCAAAGAAGTGATTGAAAGAATGAGTGAGCTCCGCAACACCATTAAAAACGATATAAAGACATTTGAAATGATTGATAAAAATAGAATTTTCTTAGAAAAAGAAGAGCATAAAACTCCTGAGAGGGGTAAATTATATATAAAACTCCTTCAGCAGAGTGAGCTTTATAAAATACAAATTCGTGATAATAAAAAAGAGCTTGATGAGCTTGAAAAAATTGATAAAGATTATAAAAAATGCACAGTTCGTGCGCAGATGGTATTCCCACCGACACAAATTTCTATTGCTGATGAAAGCTTTAAGGTTACAAATACTGAGTCCAGTGTAGTCTTTTTGCTTTCGGATGAGGGCGAAGTAATAATGGGAGTTAATTAGTTTTATATTAAATTGGGCTTTGCTCTCCGCTTAGTGAGAAGCGGAGCCCAATTTTGCAGTTTGCTCATGTTTAGCTCCCTATGAAAATTTATTAAAATCATAGTGGAATTTTAAAAAATCTTTTTAGGGGTGAGTATTATAAATAAAAAATTTGATTTGCCGCATAATGTTAAACTAATAATAAAAAGGCTTCGCAGTCTCGGTTTTGAGGCATATATTGTAGGTGGTGCGGTGCGTGATTTTTTAATGGGTAACACCCCAAAGGATTATGATATTTGCACAAACGCTCTCCCAAACGAAATCATAAAGCATTTTGAGCAGTACACCCTTATCAAAGCTGGGATTAAGCATGGAACCGTAGGGGTAGTTATCAGCGGTGAAGTGTTTGAAATTACCACATTTCGCTTGGATGGCGAATACGGTGACAATCGCCGCCCTAATAGCGTGAGCTTTGTAAGCGATTTAGAAAGCGACCTTAAGCGTCGTGATTTTACGATAAACGCAATGGCTTATAGTGACGATACAGGATTAATCGACCCCTTTGGAGGGCTTTGCGACCTAAATAAAGGCATTATAAGAGCAGTGGGCAATGCCGAGCAAAGATTTAATGAAGATGCACTGCGAATTATTCGTGCAGTGCGTTTTGCAGGGGTGCATGGCTTCACTGTTTGTGATGAAACCAAA
This sequence comes from uncultured Oscillospiraceae bacterium, assembly GCA_964370185.1. Classification (GTDB taxonomy): domain Bacteria; phylum Bacillota; class Clostridia; order Oscillospirales; family Ruminococcaceae; genus CAYJEQ01. Next base: position 1,713 of record CAYJIJ010000030.1, on the reverse strand, counting down.
ACTGCAATTCATAAATATTGCCACCTGCTTAAAAATATAGCTTCTGAGAGGATACGGGACGAGCTTACAAAGCTCTTATGTGGTGCAGCAGTTGGTGATGCGCTGATGGAGTACGGCGATGTAATTGCGGTGTTTATTCCCGAAATTACAGATATGTTTGGTTTTGAGCAAAACACCCCCTACCATGATTATGATGTTTGGGCGCACAGTGTGATTGCAGTAAAGCTTGGGATAAATGATTTAATTATTAGGCTCGCACTACTTTTGCACGATATAGGAAAACCTGCTTGCTATACAGTTGATGAAAATGGAGTGGGGCATTTTTATGGGCACGCTAAAATAAGTGCTGAAATGGCTGAAATTATACTTAAAAGGCTTAAATTTGACAATGACAGCATATCAAAAATAACCCAACTGATAAAATATCATAGCAGTGATATAATAATAGAGGAAAAGTATATTAAGAGATGGCTTAATAAAATTGGATATGAGCAGTTTATAAAACTAACTCAGGTAAGGCTATCGGACGATTTAGCAAAGAGTGAAAACATATCAAAGGCGAGGATAAGTAGCTATGGGAAGATGGCGGAGCTTGCGGATGATATAATTAAATCGGGGGATTGCATAAGCCTTGCAACTCTTGAGATAAACGGCAATGATTTAATAAATATGGGCATACCTCAGGGCAGTGAAATCGGTAGAATACTCTCTTCACTTATGGAAATGATTCTTAATGGTGAAATAGAGAATAAGAAAGATGTTTTGGTGCAAAAGGCGAGGATTTTGCTATAAACTCATGGATAAAACTGCATAAAAATTTCAGGGTATACTTGCACAACATATGCGAGTATACCCTGAAATTTTGATATTATCCACCGTCATTTTAGTATTGGCGGTAGTTTGATTTTTGAATGCTTATTTATTTGATGGTTTATATGGTTTGTGCTTTATAATACTCATAATTCTTTGCCTATTGTAGCGCTGGACTATCACAAAGAGCAAATCGAATAGTGCGGATAGTACTGAAGAGATAATAAACACTTCTATGCTCCCAAACCAAATGGATGCAAGTACTGAAAAAATGAAAAGATAAATATTGTTTTATGAACTAACTCCGCTTGGCACATCGCCATTGCTATATCTTCATATTTATGCTCTTTGATACTGAAAGCAACAGAATCATAAGTTGGCAGATATTTTTTTAAGCTTTTAACATTAATTTTTTCATATATCCTATTCTCTACTTCTCCCACGTAAAAGCGTCCATCATTGTAGTCTACAATATTATTATATTTTCTCTGATAATAGTATCCGACGGAGAGCCTCATTGCAAAATGATAGAAAATTGTTCCGAAAGTGATGGATAAAGTTTTAAGTAATTCTATATGGTAAGTAAAATATAGTACTGATATTGCCATCGTTAGTATGGGAGATAGCGGATATATAACAAGTAACTGTTAAAGATCAATATTTAAATCTGTGATTAATTATGTTATAATAAGCTCACCCAGTAATAAAATCAAAGGTTTTAACTGGGTAGGAGAACATTGAAACTCAAATTAAGCATTTTCGCTCTTATGAAGTCGCAGTAAAAAATTACAAAGTAATTTTTGAAAGGATTATACTTCCTCAATTGTGTTATATATAAGGGAAAAAACCACCCTTATCATTTTAATTTTTTGGAGGATATAATCATGAAAAAACTTTTAGCAG
>CAYJIJ010000029.1:0-28717 GCA_964370185.1 uncultured Oscillospiraceae bacterium | reverse complement strand
TTTTTAAAATAGTGATGTTTAAACCACTTACTCTATCACTTCTTTGAGTAAATCACCCAGTATCTTCATACCTTTATCCATATCTGCGAGGCTTGGGCCGGAGAAGTTTAGACGCATGGTGTTTTTTACATCCTTATTTGCATAGAAGCTCACTGCAGGTATATAGGCAACACCTCTCTCCATTGCTTTTTCAAGGAGTGAGAAGCTGTCGTATTTTTCAGGAAGCTCTGCCCATAGGAATAATCCACCCTTTGGTGTGTAAACTTTCACACTTTCGGGGAAGTATTTTTTAGCCGCTTCTACCATACTGTCACGCTTTTCTTTGTACACTCGTCTAAGCTCGTCTAAATGTGGCTCAAATTCACCGCTTTTTAGATATTCTGTGAGTAGTACTTGAGAAAGATTACAGCTGTTTAAATCCGCCCCCTGTTTTGCCACTTCAAGCTTTGCAATAATTTCTTTTGAAGCAACTATGTATCCAACTCTAAGCCCTGGAGCAATAACCTTTGAAAAAGAACCCATATAGATTACTTTTTCATTTTCGTCGATGGATTTTACAGGGTTTGGCGGCGGAGCGTCGAAGTAGATTTCGCCATAGGGATCGTCTTCTACCATCAGCATTTCGCATTCATCCAAAAGCTTCGGCATTTTTTGGCGTGTTTCTTCAGCCATGCAAACACTCGTGGGGTTTTGGAAATTTGTCACGCTGTAAAATAGCTTTGCATTGCCCTCTTTGGCGATTTTTTCAAGTTTTTCGTAGATTACGCCGTCTTCATTAATCGCAACGGGTGACATCTTTACGAAATATGGTCTAAATATCTGAAGTGCCGCAACATATGTTGGGTCTTCGATAATCACTTCATCGCCCTCGTCTAAAAATACCGATGCTATGAGGGCGATGCCCTGTTGCGAGCCCGAGGTGAGCAGTATGTTTTCTTTAGTTGTTTCAATGCCTTTATGCTTTTTAAGATGCTCGACTACAAGCTCTCTTAGCTCTGGATAACCAGCGGTTACGCCATATTGCAAGCACTGCACAGGCTTTTCAGTGATTACCTTTTCGGCATATTTTGAAAGTGAAGTAACGGGGAATGTATCGGGGGCGGGGTTTCCGCCTGCAAGTGATATAATACCGCCCTGCGCTATCTTTTTAGCTATTTCACGGATGATATTTACACTACCACCCAAACTGCGCTTTGAATAAAGTTTTTCCATATATAGCAGTCCTTTCATTTTGTTTGTTTTTCACTCACCCTACATGGGGAATTAAAATCAAACGGTTACTATTTCACAGAATTTATTATTGCAATAACTTCTTCGTCGGTGAGTAAGCGTTTAAAGCGTTCGCCGCTCGCCTTTACTTCTACAACAATCTTTTCAATCTGCTCAGCAGATGCCGTCATACCATGTTTGTTTAGGAAATATTCCACGGATGCCTTACCACTCTTTTTACCAAGTACAATTTCTCCGCTTCTGCCAAAATACTCAGGCGCAGTAGCAAACATTGCAAGTGGCTTTTCAACTACTAAGTTTACACCTATTCCCGACTCACGAGTGTAGTTACGAGCTCCTGCAATAGGTTTATTTTGAGCAAATTGTACCCCTGCAATTGTTGCAACTTCGTTGCAGACATCGTAAAGTTTTGGTAGGTTGTAGTTATTTTCGGTGTTGTAAAGCAGTTTTAGTGACATCATTAGCTCTTCAAGTGCCGCATTACCTGTTCTCTCACCCAAGCCGTTTATACAAGAATGAAGACAGCTTGCCCCTGCGAGTGCCCCTGCAATTTCAGTTGCAACACCCATACCAAAGTCGTTGTGCGTATGCACTTCAACAGGTATTCCTCTGCCAAGCACCTTCATGCGTTTTACCATCATTGCGATAGCTTCGGGAGAAGCACAACCCATTGTATCAACCACGCCCACCGAGCTTGGAGGTGCGTTGTCCATGATGCCATTCATAAGATTTTCTAAGTCTTCTTTTCTTGAACGAGTTGTGTCATATGGGAAAAATACAGTGTATAGGCCTTTGCTTTTAGCGTAATTTATGCAGTCCATGCTCTTTTCAAGAACATTTTCCCATGTCCAGTTAAATTGATATTTTAGTTTTGGGTAGCCGATTGGCACTTCAATTACAACGCCTTTTGCGCCACATTCAACAGCCATGTCGATATCGCCACGGGTAGCTCTTACAAATGCAAATATTTTAGCATTTAGTCCTTTTTTAGCTATTGCTGTTATTGCATTGAAGTCGGATTTTGAAACAGCGGGCATACCTGCTTCTATTCTTTCCACTCCAAGATCGTCTAAAAGCTCAGCAATATGCACTTTTTCTTCGGTTGTAAATACAACACCCGGTGTTTGCTCTCCATCCCTTAGTGTGGCATCATGTATTTCAACTTTATGTTCAATTTTTGGCAGACTTTCGTCTTCGTTGTATGGGCTAACCCACCAGGCATCTTCCTTATGATAAAAACTCATTTTAAATCTCCTTATGTATTATTTTTTCATCTTTCTTCTTTAATTACACTTCCGCCCACACATATACATTGATATGTGTGGGCTAAAAGTGAAGCAATTATTTTAAAGGTTACGGTATATCCTAAATTAGATAGCTTTAATTGGGTTGCTAATTGTGCCAAAACCATCAACTTTAGTGATTAGGCTACCACCCCAGCCACGAAGGTCAATCTTCTGGAAGTTAACGCCTTCGATTGGGCGCTGAACTGTACCCCAGGAGATAATGTCGCCTGCAAGAAGTGTGTGTGCTTCAGATAGATAGCTGATTAGGTGAGGGATTTTGAAGAACATGTCAGCTGTGTTACCTGTCTGAACTAATTTATCGTCAACCCAAGCGTTGATTGTTAAATCGTTTGGATCTGGAACATCATCAGCAGTGATTAACCAAGGACCCATTGGTGAGAATGTATCGAAGCATTTGTAGCGTCCAGCGTAAGTAAGTCTCTTATCACCTTCTGGGCGTTTGGAAACGATCCACTCTTTGCTATCTCTTAGCTCATGAGCTGTGATGTCGTTATGTACTGTGTAGCCATATACATAGCTCATTGCTTCTTCTTCAGGGATGAATTTACCTTTTTTCGATACAAAGAAAGCAACTTCAGCTTCAGAACCAACTACTCCGATGTCAGGGATTTCGATTGGATCATATGGGCCTGTTACACAAGTTGGTAGTTTTATGAAGTATAGTGGATGTGGATCTGTTGGTTTGTCAGCTATTTCAAATTTTTGTTTGTTGTTAATAGCAATAGCAAGTATTTTAGATGGGTTTGGAACTGGTGCTTCCCATTTAATTTCGTCCGCTTTATATAGTAGGCGTTCACCTTCAAGACCAGTAGCTGTTTCGTTTGCTTTTACATATGCTAATGCGTTTTTCATAGCTTCAAGACCTGTGTCTCCGCTTTCGATAACGCCTATCATATTAGCAGGAACTACAACTTCTGCCATCTGAGCTGGTTTTGGGCAACCTGTGGATTTAAGGTAAGCAGCATATGCATAGTTTGCGTCTAATACATAGCCCTCCTTGTATTCAATGCCAACTCTTGATTTGCCTTCATAGATAAATGTACACAATTTCATTTCTTTTCGTTTCCTTTCAGTTTTTAGTTGTGATGGTATTTTCGAAACATAATACCTTTACACCATTTATACCCCATATTTCACCTTTTGTCAACACTTAAAGGACTGAAAATAGTATCTTTGTATCATTTTACATAATTAGGCAAATTATTTAGTGTATTTATCACAAAATATATTAAAATAAACAAAAATAAATTGACATATACTAATAGTAAGTATACAATGTAGGTATTCGAAACATATTTTTTAAATACTTTTATCGAATTAAACAGCATATCTTAAGATGTATTTTCATTAAATCCATGATATGCCCATAGGGTTTTTTAATTAAAATATACTTAAAGGTATAATGTTTTAATAAGCAATCTCAAAAAATAAAAAAATCAGGAGGACTAAGAAATGTTTAAAAGATCACTAATAGCAATGACACTTATCGCATCACTCATAATATCAGGATGCGCAAGCACACCGGCTGAGTCCGAAGCACCTGCTGAATCCGAAGCAACAGGCAGCTCTCAAGAAGCTCCATCCGAAGCGTCTATCGATTATCCAACAGAAACCATTAGATTGGTTGTACCATTTGGTGCAGGCGGTGGTAACGACATGGACGCAAGACGTTATGCCGATGTTATCAACAAAAGCGGTATGCTTGCAGAAACTATTGTAGTTGAGAATGTTACTGGTGGCGGCGGTGTTGTTGGGGTTTCCGAAGCAGCATTTGCAGACCCTGACGGCTATACATTAGTATACTGTGGTCAAGGTGCTATCACAGTTCAAACAAACCTTGGTAATGCTTCCTACGCATACAACGACATCGAACCAATCATCTGTACATCACAGGATCCTATCGGTTTAGTTGTAAGAGCCGATTCACCTATCAACAGCGTTGAAGATCTTATTGCTACTGCAACTGCTGAAAACGGCGAATTCCTAATGGGCTTTGCTGGCCCTGGAACATACGGCCATATGGCTGGTATGAGCTTTGCTCAAGAAACAGAAATCCCATTCAGCGAAGTTCAGTTTGATGGTACTTCCGCTGCTATGGCTGCTCTACTCGGCGGACATGTTGACACATACATGAGCTCCTCCTCAGACCTTCAAAGCTTTGTTAACTCTGGCGAAGCTAAAATGATTTTTGTAACAAGCAGAAATGATTTAATCCCTGAAGGCGTACAGGCACTTGATGAGCTTGGATACAGCGGCTCAATCACTGCTTACATGACACTTTACGCTCCAGCAGGCACACCTCAGGAAATCAAAGATATTCTATATGATGCATTCAGCGCAGCTCAAAGCGACGCTATAATTCAAGATGCTTCTGCACTTATCGGACAGGTTCCTGTTGCTATAAACGGTACTGACATGCAAGCTCACATCGACCAAGATTACATCAGCAATGGCGATATCTTAAGAGCTATCGGTATGATAGAATAGGATATATTTCCTATATTCAGTATTCGCACTTTCTAAAACTTAACTTTTAAATCAACCTATATTTCCCCCGCCTTTGGCGGGGGAAATATAGCAAAAAGTATATATTTTCATTGTGAAATTCGATTGTATACCCCATTTTTTTTAAAAGTAGCAAAATTTTGCTACACATCCTCTTAGGGTGAGTTCCCTAAAGAAAGGTAACACATATGAAGAGAATTAATATGGATACCTATGTCGGTATTTTTTTCATTTTATTTTCGCTATTACTTTTTTCTCAAGTGAGTGCAATGTCCGCAAATGCAATTAAAGGTGGCGCAGGTGATTTTCCAAAAATGATTGCATGGATGATGATGTTTTTAGCGGTAACGCTTACCATTAGAAGTTTGTTTGACAAAAATGCACTTCAAATGACATTTAAAAAAGCTGGTACTCTGCGTGTGATATCGCTAATAGTAGCGTCGATAGTATATATAGCTTTGATGGATGTAGTAGGATTTTTAATATCCTCACTTTTGTTTTTCCCCACCCTGCTTTTTATATTTAAGCATAAAAGAAACTGGCTCTTTGTTGTATTGTCGATATCGGTACCTTGCATAATATTCTACCTATTTAAATACATACTTTTAGTGCCACTGCCTTAAGGGATATTCCCCCAAATTTAAACTCACATTTTATTCTGCTTTAAGGCAGAATGGAGGTACATAATGGATTTAATAAGTGTTTTTTCATTAGTAAATATTTTGGTCTGCTTTTTTGGTACTGCGATAGGTATTGTATTTGGGTGTGTTCCGGGGCTTACCGGCACAATGGGTATAGTAATATTCCTCCCCTTTACCTACAATATGGATCCAATAGCATCATTTGCACTTCTTTTAGGTATATACTGCGGTGGCAGTTACGGCGGCTCTATTTCCGCCATACTTATAAAGACACCTGGTACGGGTGGTGCGGCGGCGACTGTTCTCGATGGCTACCCCCTTGCACAAAAAGGGCAACCCTCGGAAGCACTTTCGCTTGCTACAATCGCTTCTACATTCGGCGGTTTAGTAAGTTGTGCCGCTCTAATATTCATCGCTCCACAGCTCGCACGCTTTGGGCTTCAGTTTGGCCCTCCCGAATATTTTAGTATTGGTCTTTTTGGGCTGAGTGTCGTGAGCAGTCTTTCTTCGAAAAACCTCATCAAAGGTTTGCTTTGTGCACTTGCAGGGCTTTCCCTCTCATTTGTTGGCATGGACCCTATCACAGGTTCAACCAGATTTACTTTCGGTGTAATCAATCTATTCTCAGGCATTGGAACAGGTGCCGCTCTGCTTGGTCTCTTTGCAATGGCAGAGGTTTTCAGTAAATTAGATAGTTTAGACGATGCCAAATCGGGTGAAACAATCCAGATAAAGAAAAACAAAATCGCTTCATGGTCGATTTTAAAAGCAAACTGGTTTAACTTCATCCGCTCCTCGGTAATCGGTACAATAGTTGGAATTATCCCCGGTACGGGTGTTGGTGTTGCTTCATGGATTTCCTATAACGAAGCAAGAAGAGCTTCAAAAAATCCAGAAGAATTCGGAAAAGGTGCTCCTGCGGGAATTATCGCCCCCGAAGCTGCTAATAACGCAGTTACAGGCGGTGCGCTTGTACCACTTTTAACCCTTGGTATCCCCGGAGATGTAACCACTGCGATACTCATCGGTGCCCTCATGATACAGGGACTAACCCCAGGCCCGCAGCTATTTGTGGAAGAGCCTGAAACAGTGCAGGGCATTTACGCCATGCTGATAATGTCCAACATTTTCATGCTTATACTCGGTCTTTTTGCGGCAAAATGGTTTGCGAAAGTGCTTAAAGTTAAAACAGAAATTTTAGTGCCAACAGTGCTTATGTTCTGCTTTGTAGGTTCATTCGCAGAAGCAAATACTATTTTCGGCTTAGGGCTTGCATTATTCATGGGCGTATTCGGATTTTTATTCAAAAAAGCAGAGCTATCGGTTGCTCCAGTACTTTTAGGGCTATTGCTCGGTGAAATTATCGAGCCGAACTTTAGGCGTTCACTTTCGATGTCACAGGGTGATTATTCCATATTCTTCACACGCCCTATAAGTGTTGTAATGATCACAATTTCAGTGCTATCATTCTTCCTACCAATTATTAGTACATATATAAAAAACAGAAAAGCAAAGGTGAGTGACGCTAATGAACCAGCATAATACACTCGCACTTGCAGAAGAAAAATTTGAATATATGCGTGAGTTAAGGAGATTTTTCCACAAATTCCCCGAGCTCAGCGGCGAGGAAGTAAATACTGCTCAGCGAATTTCTAAAGAGCTTGATCTCCTCGGTATTCCCTATAAAAAAATGGGGAAAAATAGTATTGTTGCAGAGCTTAGCGGTAAAGACCCCTCTAAAACCATTGCGCTGAGGGCCGATATTGATGCACTCCCCATACAGGAGGCAACTGGGGCGGAGTATTCTTCCCTAAATGACGGTGTAATGCACGCTTGCGGTCACGACTCCCATGCGGCAATGCTGCTTGGGGCGGCGGCAATCCTCAGTGAAAATAGCGATGCATTGCCCTTTAATGTAAGGCTGATTTTTCAAGAGAGCGAGGAAACCCTCATCGGTGCAAAAAGACTGATAGAAGAGGGAGTAATGCAGGGTGTGGACTCTATACTCGGGCTTCACATATCACCAAATACCCCCCTTGGCAGTATCACTTTTTGCAAGGACGCTTTTATGGCTTCTGGCGGTGGTATAGAGGTAACTGTAAAAGGCGAAAGCGGTCATGCTTCCACTCCGCATACAGCTAAAAACCCAATTTTACCGCTAAACGCTATACTTACCTCACTCATGCAAATCGGCAGCATTTATCTCCCAATGGACGAATACCTTGTAATGACACCAACCATCATAAAATCCGGCATAAAGACAAATATAATCCCCGATGAAGCTTACTTATATATCAACTGGAGATATTTCAGCCCAAGTGTGGGTGAACTACTCAGGGAAAAGTCGGTAGAAATAGCAACAAATATCGCTAAATCATATGGGATGGAAGCAAAGGTTAATTATATTGTAAAAGCGCCGCCTGTATTAAATGAGAGCTCGCTCGTTAAGAAGCTTAGGCAGGTTGTATCCATCACCTACCCCCACATGAAATTCTATGACGAGAGCATTTGGGGCAGTGAGGATTTTGCCTACTACCAAGAGGAAACCAAAGGCGTATTTGCCTTTTTAGGTGGGATGAAAGATGATGATGTCATCCGTCTGCCACACACCCCTGTGTTCGATATCGACGAAAACGCCCTTCCTCTCGGTGCGGCGATTTATGCAAACTTTGCCCTTAGTGCGCTATAAATTGATCATATAAAGTAACCTTTTTCGCCTTCCCTTGTTGAAAACTAAGTAAATTAGCGGTATAATTAAATTAATTATAAATTTAAATTGCCGTGGGACAAGGATTCCCACATGGCAAATTTATATTTTGCTTGCCATGCAAAATATAAATAAGCTTTACATAGGAGGTGTAGATATGCGTATAAAAAAAGTATCTTTAGTCGATGCGGTAATGGAGCAAATGCTCGAAGCTGTATCAAGCGGACGCTTTAAGCCTGGCAGTAAAATTCCAAGTGAAAAGCAGTTGGTGCAGGAATTCGGTGTAAGCAGAACTACGCTTAGAGAAGCCTTTAAAAGACTGGAGATGGCTGGTACACTGCATATCAGACAGGGCGATGGCACATACATTATAGACAATGAAGCCACTGTTTCCGACAACATCATTGATGAAGCGAATTTTACGCTCAGTGATGAAGCGCAGGAGCAAATTAGCAGGGTCTTTTCCATCGGACAATATACACTCAGCAGTTATGTTGAAGCGAGGGAGCTAATTGAAGCAAATGTAATAGAACTTGCAATAGAAAGAGCTACCGAAGAGGATTTAGAAAGGCTTAGGGTGAATTTAGCCGCACAAAAAACAGCACTAAATAATCCCGAAGTTTTCTATCAGCTCGACTGTGCCTTCCATTATTACTTAGTAGCGATGACCCAAAATAAACTGCTAACTAAATTTTGGACACAGCTTCTGCCAATGATGAGAAAGCAAGTTGGTATTGCTTCGGCGATGATGGGTGTATCTGCAAATGCTTATGATTATCACTGCATGATTTATGAAGCAATTAAAAGCAGGGATATAGAGCTTGCAAAACAGCATTTGACCGAGCATATCAGGATTGTATCAGGCCGTGTTCTCTTTGGGGGGAACGGCGATATTAAGGCATAATGGACGAGCTCTTTCCCGCCTTATAAATCCTTAAAATTAAAAGCCACCACACTGAGTGGCGGTGTGATTTATTATGCATTTTTTAGATAATAACAATAAAACTTAAAGGAGAAAAATAATGATTGACGCAAAAATAATTATAACTCAAGAAATACATCCAGACGGTTTAAAAATACTTAAAGAGAATGTTACAAATGTGGTGGAAGCGCCAAAGCCAGACGAAGAAACACTGCTTTCCTTAATGGGTGACGATGTTACAGGCATTATTGTAAGACATAATAAGCTCACCAAGGCAATGATTGATAAGTGCACAAATCTAAAAGTAATCTCAAGACATGGTATCGGCGTTGAGCTAATTGATGTAAATGCAGCAACCGAGCGTGGCGTGCCAGTGGTAAACACACCAAAGGCGGCTGTAACTTCTGTTGCTGAGCACACTATTATGATGATTTTATCCCTTGCAAAGAAATTCTTCTATGCGGATAAAACTTTCCGTGAGGGTGGATACGACTTTAAAAACAAATACGCTCCCGACGATGTAGAGGGCAAAACTCTCGGTATTATCGGTCTTGGTAGCATCGGTAGAGAAGTTGCAAAAAGAGCTAAAGCGTTTGACATTGAGCTAATCGCTTACGATCCATATATTACAGATGAACCATTTGAGCAATATGGCGTGCGCCGTGTTCACTCCGCTGATGAAGTGTATAAAAATTCCGATTTCGTTACTGTACACACACCACTCACCGCTGAAACCAGATTTATGGTAAACTATGAAAAATTCGAAATGATGAAACCTACTGCACATTTTATAAATTGCGCAAGGGGTGAAGTTGTTTGCGAAGCGGACTTAATCAAAGCGCTAAACGATAAGCAAATTGCAGGCGCAGGACTCGATGTATTTGATCCAGAACCACCAAAAAAAGACAATCCACTCTTTGCAATGGAAAATGTAGTGCTCACACCTCACTCCTCCGCTCTTACAAATGCGGGCAAGGTGAAAATGTCGGTACAATCAGTTCAGCAACTTTTAAAAGTACTAAAAGGCGAAACACCTGACTATCTTGTAAACAAAGAGATAGCTAAATAATACAAGCAGATTTTATGACAGATTATTTTTCCAAACTTCTCCCTAATATAAATGGGATAAGTTTGGAAAAGAATTTTCCGAAGTCTAAATGAAATTCTTTACTGAAAAGGAATAATATGATTAATACTAAAATTATAATTACCCAAGACATCCATGAGGACGGGCTAAATATTTTGCAAAAGAATATAAGCGAGGTAGTTACTGCCCCCTCACCCGATGAAGAAACTTTGCTTTCTTTATGCACAGATGAGGTTACTGCATTTATTGTAAGGCATAATCGTCTTACAAGAGAAATGATTAATAAGTGCAAAAATCTCAAGGTAATTGTGAGGCATGGGGTGGGTGTTGAGCTCATTGATACAGCGGCGGCAACCGAGAGAGGAATACCGGTGGTAAACACCCCGAGTGCGGCAATTACCGCAGTTGCTGAGCATACTATTATGATGATGCTCTCACTTGCAAAAAAGTTTTTCTATGCGGATAAAACTTTTCGTGCAGGTGGTTATGATTTTAAAAACAGCTATGCACCCGACGATATAGAGGGAAAAACACTTGGAATAATCGGCTTTGGCAGTATAGGCAGAGAGGTGGCAAAAAGAGCAAGCGCATTCGATATGAAAATTATCGCTTTTGACGCTTTCTTGCCCGAGGAAGTTTTTACTTCAAATGGTGTTATCCGTGTAAATTCAGTCGATGAAATATATATAAACTCCGACTTTGTTTCACTGCATATGCCAATAACCGAAGAAACAAAATACAGCGTAAACTATGATAAATTTGCCATGATGAAGAAGTCAGCGCATATAATCAACTGCTCAAGAGGAGAGCTTATTGTCGAGAGCGACTTAATCAAAGCACTAAACGAAAAGCTAATTGCAGGTGCAGGGCTTGATGTATTCGATCCCGAGCCACCGAGCAAGGACAATCCGCTGTTTGCTATGGAAAATGTCGTACTCACTCCACATTCCTCGGCACTCACTGTGCATGGCAGTAGGCGAATGGCGGAGGACTCTGCAAAACTGCTCATAGATATATTCGAGGGTAAAGAGCTTAGAAATTTAGTAAACAAAGAAATTTTAAATAAGAAGTAGTAAATATAATCCAAAGAGGGGGTTAAAAAAATGGATGTAGTAAACAAACTACTACAAGGAGCATGTGATTTACATATTCACAGTGGCCCCGGGCTTTTAAAGAGAAGCCTTACCCATATGGAAGCGGCACAGCATGCATATGATGCTGGGATGAGAGCGATTGTCCTTAAGGATCAGCACAGCTGCACACACAATCTACCCGCTACTATGATGGAATGCATGAATATAGAAAGACCATTTAATGTATATGGCAGTGTGGTATTAAACAGCACCGCGGGCGGCCTTAACCCAGCAGTGGTGGAAACAGCTCTCGAATACGGCGCAAAAGTAATATGGATGCCCACCCTTTCCGCCGCATTCCACAGGCAGTACCATGCAGGGCTTAGCGCAGTTAATGCCGCATCACTTCCAAAGGTGAGTTCCAAGCTGAAATTTGATGAGTCACAAATACTTCTTGATGGTGACAACAAACTAAAGCAGGAAGTAATAGACATTATAAAGCTTGCCTCCGATGCCGATGTTATTTTGGCAAATGGGCATGTTTCACAGCTTGAAACAGATCTTCTAATAGAAAAGGCGAAAGAGCTCGGCTGTAAAAAAATCGTGATTGACCATCCTGAACTGCATCTAAAAATGAGCATTGATAAAATGAAAGAATATGCAAAAGCAGGAGTATATCTTGAGCATGTGCTTGCAATTATCTATTCAAACAAATCAAGCCATGAGTACATATACGAAATGATACAGGCAACAGGCGTGGAATACACCTTGATTTCAAGCGATTTAGGCCAACTTGGAAGACCACTTCCAATAGACGGCATAAAGAACTTTATAAAGGCGATGTTGGAGCTTGGCATGAGCGAAGAAGATTTAGAAACACTTCTAAAGAAAAATCCTCAAAAGCTTTTGAATATTGTGGATTAGGTGTTTTTCAATTGTAAAAATAATTTAGTGGCTATTGCAGAAGGTTAAACCCTTTGCAATAGCCACTTTTTTGGTGGGGTGGGGATAAGGTATATGTGCGAAATTAGTGGGTAGCGGCTATTCTATGGCAGTTAGCTTTGTAAGGAATAAATAATTTTTGCTTATTACACCCTATGTGGGGTGCGACAGCTTTTCTGCGTTTTTGGTAGGTACACTTTTAGATTTCTACTCACACACCTCACACGGGGTGCGACTTTTACATCTACTATACCACTCGCCCACACTCTATATTTCTACTCACACATCCCATGCGGGATGTGACCAAGAAATCATTGTTCTTAGCTTTTTTTATGTGTATTTCTACTCACGCACCCCATGTGGAGTGCGACAAACCTCGTCTAAGAGGTCAATATACTTTTTAAAATTTCTACTCACGCACCCCATGTGGGGTGCGACTATTATTTCTTTTGCTTCCTCCGAAGCGTTAACAATTTCTACTCACGCACCCCATGTGGGGTGCGACCGATATGACCGACAAGGTAGGCTTACAGCAGACAATTTCTACTCACGCACCCCATGTGGGGTGCGACATAATCAGATAGACTATCAAGGCACAGCAGAAACATTTCTACTCACGCACCCCATGTGGGGTGCGACGCGTTGAGTGTTACAGCAATGTTCAACTAACACATTTCTACTCACGCACCCCATGTGGGGTGCGACACAAAACAAATAAATTAGGCTTGTTTGCCACAAATTTCTACTCACGCACCCCATGTGGGGTGCGACCAGTTTACCACCTCTGATATGAACGCTATTGTAAATTTCTACTCACGCACCCCATGTGGGGTGCGACCAAACATTCGGCTAAATAAAAACACTCTATCTTCATTTCTACTCACGCACCCCATGTGGGGTGCGACGATCTCCTTTCATTTATAATTTACCTTCTCTCTTCATTTCTACTCACGCACCCCATGTGGGGTGCGACAGACAAATGATAGAGTCGGGCGAACACAAAGGCAATTTCTACTCACGCACCCCATGTGGGGTGCGACCATGGGATTTGCAAATAATTTTACTATATTATCAATTTCTACTCACGCACCCCATGTGGGGTGCGACCTGTCTTTCTGTCTCGTGGGCGGCGTCTTTTTTTATTTCTACTCACGCACCCCATGTGGGGTGCGACCGCAATATATCGAAAAATATATCACAAATCACACTACATCTGGGATGGACAATCATTTACAGTAAATTTATTGCTGCTATTCTCACTAAATTTACTATAAATTTCGATTTTTTTGGCGAAGCCAAATGCAAAATAGCATTTACTGTGGGTTCGCATAGTCAAATTATTAATATTCCTTCCGAATTATATGTTTCTTTAGCCCCTATGTGTTCTATCTTTCCTTGCCAATTATTCCCTAAATAATAAAATCTCAAGCTATCTAAATCTTCATCCATAGCCTTAATAAGCTTATCCTTCACTTTAAGAAAATTACCGTAATCAAGATTTATCTCAAACACAGAGTTTTGTACTCGTTGTCCATGATTTACACATATTTTGGCTATTTTTCTCAGTCGTGTTTTTCCTGATGTGTCACTTGTACTAACATCATAGCTAACCAATACCATCATAAATTTCTACCTACTTATAGAGAAACACAGGGTATTCCTCTATATCACCTCTAATATATTTTGCCAGAAGATTGCTTTGTATGTAAGGGATTAGACCTAATGGGATTTTCTGCTTTAAATATGGGTGCAGATAGTCTGTGCGTTTCTTTTCCTGCCAGTTTGTCAGTACTTTCCTGCGACCAGCATCATTAAGATATACCGCACCAGTGAGCTGATATTCAAAATCTTTTTCATTTAATATCTTTAAGTTTATCAGCCCTAAGCAAAACCTCTCGATTATACACCTTGCCTCTTCCACTAAATCACAGGCAAGTGAAGATCGCCCACTTCTAATCATGTGGCAATATCCTATATAGCTATCAAGTCCCACTGTTTCCAGAGCAGCAGCAAACTCCGATGTGTAGATAGAATACATAAACGACAATAATGCATTCACAGGGTCCAGCGGTGGCCTTTTACTCCTTATAGAAAAGCCGAAATCCTTGTTCTTTATAAGCTTGTCAAAGACTGAAAAATAGCTATGCGCCGCATTCCCCTCAATCCCTATTATTGTTTCAACATTATCCGCAAGGTAGATATTGTCGATACTTTTGTGCAGTGTATCCAGTGTAGTAATAATATCTTGGTCTTCTCTTAAGCTTTTTGTATCGTGAAGAGTGCGCTTAATAAGTGTAATCGTGTTTGCAAGCTTAGCCGCTATCGTATTTTGTGTTAGAGCGGTAGCGCTTTCGCGAAAAGCATCAATCTGTACTATTCTAAGAGTAACATTCCCCCTCGTTTCACCGCATACCTTAGCAAGAAATTTCCCATAGGGCGTAAGGAAGTTTATAGGTATACTGTTTTTCACACATTTCCCCATTAGTGCAGGGGAACATCCAATATAGCTAAAACAAACTATATTTTCTATATTTAGTACGGGTATTCTAAATACTTCCTCGCCCTCCACTTTACAAACTATATTTTCACCGTCAAGTGATAAATACGCTTCGGGGTTTGTCACATACAGTGTATTTAATAGTTTTCTCATACTTCACCCTCAATTACTGAATATATATCTTTTTTCACATTATACCGAGTGTTAATCTTAGGTATGCACAGCTCTTTAAAGGAGCATCCACTGCATTTCTGTCCCTTTTTTATGGGCGGAATTTTGTTGCTTAGTATATTTTCTCGCATCTGTTGTAATACACTGTCTATTTCACTTAGATAGTCACTGTACTGCTCTTCAAAAGGTAGCGAAACACGCTGCTTAACATCTCTATAATAGATAACTGCTTTTGCGTTTGTCTTAAACACATAGTCAACACATAGCTTTTGTGCAAACACCTGTAGCGCATCGTCGAAATGAAATTCTTTATCTTTAGGCTTTGTTGGCTTATGTTCAACTATTGTAATACTGTATTTATAGCCATCTATCTCAACACCTTTACTATCTTTGTGCAATTCTAAAGCATCCACTACTCCAAACAGAGATAAATCATCGTTGTAAACATCGGTTGCAGTAATGATTTTAACATCTTTTTTGTATGTGCTATTGCCTGAATGTACATTTTGGTGCCCTAAATTAGCCTTAACAACAAAGGCATTCTCCACCCATGCATCATCTATGTTTATTAACCCCCAGCGATGTGCACAGTATTTGTAATGCTGTATATCTCTAATATTTATACTTATATCTTGGATATCAGCTCAACTCCCTTTGGCATATTTTCATCAATGCTAATCTCATAATCAGAAAATGCTCGTGGAACATCACTAAGCTCTTTAATACTTATTTTATCAAATAATAAATGTGATGGAGAATTGCCCAGTATATTTTCATGCTTAAACACATATAGCTTTCGCATGCACATCTTGCCCCTTGCCGCACTTCTATCCTCTTCAAACATATTGATTAAAGATTGCCACAAAAGCTCTAAATCTTCTTCTGACAAACCTGTAACTTTATTTGCAAGCGAAGCGGACACATAGCCCTCTGCTCTATAAAGTGCATATGGGATTATACTCTTTTTACCCATTTCAGTAGTGCCCTTGCCCGCATCTTTTTCGTTGGTAATTGCCTGTCTTGTAATAGTTATATCACTTATATAAATAGGTGATATGCTTTTTGCAAAATTAATCTGGACTGGCCCTCTCACAATCCCACAAGGATTATCACCCGTGGACATTACTGCTCCAAAAGTTCTCACATCAAAATAGTTTTTACATATATATTCTTGTGCAAGTTTTTCACTCTCTGCACTTCGGTTATCCTTGCCAGTCTTAAGCCCAAGTGTTTCATAAGCTTCGGTGAATTTAGTGTTGAGGGTTTTATCAGTTTTAATGAGTATGCCATATCCTGCCCCACCCTCTTTTACTATATCTACATAGTTTCTTATTTTGCGCTTAATGCAGACATCCGTTATAAAACCATGCCCTGTTTCAGGGTCTACTCTCGGCGTGTTGCCTGCATCGGGGTCTCCGTTTGGATTGCCATTCTCCACATCAAATAACATTACAAATTGATAAGCATTCTGTATAGCCATATTATTTCTCCTCCTTAGTTTCTGTTGGTTTATTATTTCTATGATACATCTGTTGATAGTAGCCGATTATAAATTTGCCCTGCTCCTCAAGTGTTAAAATAGTCGGGAATTCATCATTTAATCCTGATATAATCTCGCCTATTTCATAACTTCTGTTGCGCCCATATTCAGCTTTTGCTGTGTGGTAGTTTGAGAGTTTAAGTAGCTTAGGAAAAATAGTGGCTGGTTTTGCGCATGCCGAGGAGAAATATGCATCCTTTATAGTCTTATTTAGTCCTCCCCCCGAGGCATCCTGTTGCAGTTTTTCCAGTACTGCAAAAAGTCTGCCGCATAGATATGCCTCATTGGTATTTTCGGTATTGAGTGCCATAGTAACAAACTCCTCTCTATTTTTTAATCTCAGTGGCCTGTTGATACAAGCTTTAAGTATCGCTATTCTTCTTGGATTAATTTTTATATAGCTATTTTTATCGTTATCACTATCTGTTTTAATGCGCCTAACAACAGTAGAGAGCAAAAAGCTCGGATAGTTTTGCCCATATAGTACCGATTGCATTAGTTTGCTCGATAGTGCAGGGTCAATATTTGCAGCTTTGCTTACAGGCGATTTTAGCTCTCTTTGCATCTGCCATAGGGATATCGGCTTTGAATTGTCGCTCAGTGCCATATCATGCTGATGCAGTGCAATGTTTTGAATTATTTCGCCAAATTTTCTCTTGTAGATAAACTTCATGGCAATCCTCGATGAATTGGGCTTTAATCCGATGATATAATAGTCCACATCGGTGTCTATTTTATCTTTAATGTCAAGCCTATCACCTGTAACAGCCGCCACTTTAACTTCCTGCATTATATCTGTTATCAGCGAGGTGGTATCGTCAGCATCCATTCCCTCTGAAAATTCATAATCAAATGAACATTTGAAGACATTGTCATATACCTCATTGCCACTCATGGCAAAATGCAGAATTGTTATATCATCAAGCATAGTTTTATGAGTTTTTTCAGCCATTAAATAGTTGAGTGCTTTTGTATATCTGCTCATGACCTGTGTAGAAATACCAGCATTATAACCCTGTTCTTTTCCATATGAGGACATTGCATCTTCTTTAACGCCGATTAATACCGATCCCATTGCATTAAACCCTTTTATTTTATCGTGTACACGGGCTATCTCTCCCTGTTCACCACTTATTGCACAAACTGTATTATGGGTAGTAGTCGGGCTATTTTTTTCTTTGAAAAGCTCCTTCCAGTGTGCATTTAGTTCGGGGTCGTTATGTAATAAAATAGAGCTGTCATTTAAACAAAAGGCAAGTCTTGCAGTAGAAAAATCCTTCTTAATGGTCGATATGTATTCATTTTCACACTCTGCCTCAGGTGCAAAATTTTTGATAAATTTACGATAAGCGCCTACTACGGGTGAATTAATTTCACCGATAAACTCAAGATTTTTTGCAACAAAGTCATTATGCGATTTCTCGGCTTTTTGGGTTTTATCCGTGGCTGTGAAGGAGTCAGTAGATTTATCATAGTTTAGCCCAAATATATATGTGGGACGATGTTCAATATAGTTTGTGGCTATCCCCGTCGTTTCCACTCTTCGAGGAAGTAGCTCCTCCCTTGGTACGAGCTTCGGTTTTTTAGCGCTATTATCTGTTTTTCGATGGTCAATAATATCTATTATTTCCCCCTCTTCCGACAAACAAATGAGATAGTGTATCGGCACGGCTGAATAAGCATCATCAACTAATTTCCCACTGTGTGAAAGAATATCGTAATATTCATTTAATGCATGTATAAGCACATATTCACCCCCTTATGTCGTCTCTATATAGTGCCACATCTATTACTCCATCCATCATTGTTGGTCGGTAATATAATGTGGTTGCAGTATCTGAAAATTTGGGATTATCATAATCGTTATTAACAGGTATGCCCTTATCCTTAAAAGATACCATATAGCTCATATAACCCAAATCTATTTCGCCAAGCGAAAGGATATCCGAGCTTATATCGGATAGATTAAACTCCTCTACAATCTCTATTTTCTTTACAGGAAACTCACTACAACCAAGGCATGGAGTGCGAAAAGATTGTCCATTTTCTATTCTGCGTTTGATTATATTATAGTGTTTCGCTTCACATTCATCGTCATTTTGCGACTGTATCCCCGTTAGCTCAAAATGAAACTCAATGCCATACTTTACATTTTTCAGTAGCATCGTAGCACGCTGACTTATGGAATTTTTGGTATATATTGAAATATCCCTATCCTCGCCATTCATTTTTGCTCTCACACTACGATAAGATAGTTTATCATTAACTTCATTCCTACGCACATTCATAAAATTAATAGGATTATAGACAATTATTTTATCTATAACATATCTTATAGCTGGCTTCCAATATATGCTCTTGAGCATTCCCTCAAGTGCTCCCGGAGTGGGTACATCATAGCTCACGCGCTCCACCTTAAACTCAGGTCTGGTGAAACAGGCATAATCGCCTTCCACCACGACTTTAAACCCATAACTCATTTTTACACAACCTTTCAAATGTAATAATCTTTTGCCTCAAAAGTTATACCTATATCGCAGTCATAATAGTCGTTATTAGTTAGAAAAAACACACCTGTTTGATAATCATTTATTACACCTTGCTTGTGCAGATTTTCAAATTCTGAAAACGATATACTAACCATATATTTTTGTAGTTTCCTTGTGCTTACATATCCGCTCTCTTTGCAATATTCCATAATATTTTTGCAGTAGTCATCGCTTGGCACCACTATGGATACTGTTCTATCATCAATCATATTAAACAGCTCTGCATATGTTTTAAAGCGCTGTACATGTGGCTTTTGCCCTTTTTGATATATCGCATTAGCTGAAATTTCCTCGCTTTTAATCTCGAATAGTCGGCGATAATATTCTTCAATACATTCATTGCTGTCAATACTTTTATGCTCTTTTAATAGAGCTTTAGTTATGCTCTGCTCAGGGCGGACTGTGGATTTTTTCTCCTTAAGTTCAAACACCACAACATTTCCCATATTGCGCTTGCCCTCTCGATTGCACCTCCCCCCTGCTTGTAGCACGCTGTCGAGTCCTGCAAGTTCACGATAGACTGTATGAAAGTCAAGATCCACCCCCGCTTCTATAAGCGAAGTAGAAACCACTGTAATTTTTCGTTCATCTGTCAGTGAGACGCCATCAGGATAATCCTCTTCCAATTGTAAAAGTCTTCTTCTTATTGCATCTATCACTCGTACTCTATCCATTCCATTCATATATGTTGAAAGATGATACACCTCTCCACTGCACTGCTTGTATATCTGTTGTGCTGTTTTTTTACTGTTTACTATAATTAATCGAGATATAAAGTCGCTGTCTGAAATAAGTTGGGCAGTATCTTCATAGATTTGATGAAGGTAGTTGCATTTTTTAAAATGAGTAAACATAGTCTTATCACTTATTAAGT
The DNA here is from genome assembly GCA_964370185.1 of uncultured Oscillospiraceae bacterium. Lineage (GTDB taxonomy): Bacteria > Bacillota > Clostridia > Oscillospirales > Ruminococcaceae > CAYJEQ01. Next base: position 8,672 of record CAYJIJ010000029.1, on the reverse strand, counting down.
CTAAACAAGATAATTTTACACCAAACTTATCCACCATAAGCTTAGGAAAATTAGGCATAGTTGCAGTGAGAAAAACAGCCTCTGAATTTAGATAGCGTGTTATATTAACTATGCTCTTGATACATGGTTCTAAAAAATCTATCGGCATAAGATGTGCCTCATCAAAGATAAGTATACTATCCGCCATATTATGTAGCTTTCGCAGTTTACCCCTCTTATTGCCATAAATCGACTCAAAAAATTGCACCGCTGTGGTTACTATAAAATCCGCATCCCAATTTTCTGTGGATTTAATCGCCCACATTCTATAATCTTCACTATAATCTGCTTCGTCCTCGTACAAAAAGCTGGATTGATGACGCAGTATATTAAGGCTTTTAAACTTGCTTTCAAAAAGCTGGGCAGTTTGGTCTATTATGCTATTATAGGGGATGATGTAGATTATTCGTTTCTTATTAGTGTTAATAGCCCTTGTGAGTGCAAATTTTAAACTACACAGAGTTTTTCCACTGCCCGTGGGCATGTTCATCAAATATATATTCGCATTAATATTTGTTTTTTCATACACTTGTGCTTGGAGGATGGAACGAGCTTTTTGTAATTCCGTTGTAGCTCTAAATTCAGAAAAAACTTTATCCACACAGCTAAGTGCTTCTGAAAAATCTGATTGCATTTTTTGTCGCTTAATTTCAGCATAAAACTCCTCGGTGTCCAAAGAATCGGCGTCGGTTAAGCAGGAAAAACAATATCTCACAATAAAATCAAACTTTTCTGCCATATCACTAAGGCTTTCACAGTCTTTTCCCAAAAAAGAAATTACGCTATTGTAATCAATGGCAGATGGAGATAGCTCATCTATATAATGAGAAAAGTCTTCGGTACTGCGCTTTAATACCCCAGATAGTGTGCTTTGATGCTCCGTATCAGCATTTGTCCCACTATCATGCAAACCGCTGTGATGCCCTGCAATGCAAAATTTCATTATTTCTGCAGCTACCTGATTTTTGTATATCCTATCAATTTCTTTTGCCCCACACACAGCATGAGGAATTTTCACATCCTCGCCACGAATTCTTCGTTGAAATGTAGGCTGATATTTACCGATATCGTGCAGTAACGCTATGTTATACACCATATCCTTTAGTTCATCAATTGCAAAACTTCGTGCAATATCAGCAGTGTTTTCACTGTGTGCTTTTAAGGTTTGCAGCAAATTTTCATTTTTATGTGCAATATAAACCATAATCCATACCCCCTTTTTCTTCACAATTTTTCAGTAAATCAAGCGGCATTTTATACGAATATCTCATACTAACTATTATAAAATAATGTTTTATAGAAAGCAATACATTTGTAAGTATTGTAGCATTTTTTGTCTATTTTGTTATTATTTTCGTGTAATTTGTAGATGAAATTAATAAATTCCTCTTCCAATTTCATGTGTATAAATTCGAATGGGGAATCAGAACCTACTTAGTGGTGAAACTATCCGTGTATCCCTCCCCCCGCCGTAGGTGGGGGGAGGGATACTGAAAGATAATTAGGCGATATTCTCCACTCCCGTACAAATAGCTTCATTGACATTTAATGTCATCATTGATATAATAAACATAAATTTAGCAGTATGCCTCTTCCACAGGGGAAAGATATACAAAAGACATCCTATTTCGGATTTATAATATCAGTATAATAAATAGGCAACACTTCATATCTTTGATGTGTTGCCTATTATAGAACACGGAGGAAACGCTTTGAAAAAAGTCATTACATACGGCTCTTTTGATATGTATCATGAAGGGCATAAAAGAATCCTCGAGCGTGCAAAATCACTTGGAGATTATTTAATTGTTGGAGTAACAACCGATCACTATGATGAGCTGAGAGGGAAGTTAAATGTAATTCAACCACATCTCACTCGTTGCCAAAACATTGAGCAATCAGGACTCGCTGATAAGGTTATCACCGAGGACCATGTGGGGCAAAAGCTTGAAGATATTATAAAATATGATATTGATGTCTTTGTAGTTGGCTCTGATTGGATTGGTGAGTTTGACTATTTAAAAGATTATTGCGAAGTTATCTATTTAGAGCGAACAAAAAATATTTCAAGCACACAACTGCGCACCCAAAACTACCCATTGATTCGAGTAGGGGTAGTTGGAACTGGTAGAATTACTGGAAGGTTTATGAGTGAAATTAAATATGTAAGTGGTATTGAACCTGTTGCTGTATATAATCCAAATATCGCCTCAGCAGAAGCATTTTCAAAGCGATATTCATTGGATAAAGCTGATGATTTTGATGAATTTCTCTCAAAAGTTGATGCTGTTTATATCGCTTCTCCCCATGAGACTCATTATGATTATATAATTAAATCTCTCGAGCATAAAAAACATGTCCTCTGTGAAAAACCGATGGTACTCGATGGAAATCAAGCTAAAAGCGCCTTCGCACTCGCCGAAAAACAGAGCTGTATACTGATGGAAGCTATAAAGATTGCTTATGCACCTGGATTTGTTCAGATGATGGGCATTATCCGCAATGGTATTATTGGTTGTGTGCGTGATGTTGAGGCGTGTTTTACAAAGCTACCTTATAATGGCAACCTAAGAGAACTAACTGATATTAACTATGGTGGAAGCTTTACTGAGCTTGGGAGCTATAATTTAATGGCTATTGTTAAATTATTGGGCATGGACTACAAGGATATTTCTGTCCATAGCATTAAAGCTGAAAACGGTATTGATATCTATACCAAGGTGTATATGTCATTTGAACATGGATTTGCAACTTCCAAAACGGGACTTGGAATTAAATCCGATGGACAACTACTAATTTCAGGGACAAAAGGATATATTCGTGTGCCCTCACCATGGTGGTTAATGAGTGAATTTGAAGTTTGTTTTGAAGACACAAGGGATAATCAGCTATATAAAACAAATTTTAAAGGCAGTGGTCTAAGATATGAGCTCAGCGAATTTGTAGCAAAAATCCATGGCTATAAAACCTCTGTTGATAGACTTACCTCTGACGAGAGTATTAAGATTGCCACTGTTATGAGCAGATTTTTAGAGGATAGGAAAGCTTATCATGATTAACTTAACTGAAGAACAGCTAAGAAAAGTGCAACTTACTCAACTTGAAATGCTCATTGAGGTGGACAGACTATGCAAAAAATGCGACATTAAATATAATATCATCGCTGGGACACTTCTTGGAGCAGTTAGGCATAAAGGATTTATTCCTTGGGATGATGATGCCGATGTAGCTTTGTTGCGTGATGAATATGAAAAATTCCGTAAGGCTTGCGAAAGCGAATTGGATGAGTCAAGATTTTATTTTCAAGATCACCGAAATACTAAAGGCTATCGTTGGGGATATGGAAAACTCAGGAGAAAAAACACTCTTTTTTTAAGAGAGTTTCAGGAACATATGCCCTATCGACAAGGTATTTTTATTGATATTTTCCCACTGGATAATGTGCCAAACAATAAGCTGCTTCGAACTCTTACGAATTTACACTGCTACTGTATCAGAAAGATAATGTGGAGCCCCGTGGGTATGATTGCATCTAAATCCGATCTACTCAAAACATGGTATAAGCTTATATATCATATAGCCGGTCAATCGGTATATACCCATTACAATAGATATATCAACCGCCGAAACAAAAAGGATTCCGATTGGGTGAGAATACTTACCTTTCCCACCCCCAATAAAGAATATGCTTATCTCAAAAAATGGTATGAAAATAGCTCTCCAATCATTTTTGAAGAGCATAAATTTATGGGGATTAAAGATTATGATGAATATTTATCATTTAAATTTGGGGATTATATGACTTTACCAAAAGAAGAAAATAGGAAAGTGCATCCCGTTAGTAAGATTGAGCTATTATAGGAAGCTCACTGATGGAGTTAATAATAAATCATTTTTTAGAGGAGTTTTTTACTCCTCTAAAAATTTATCCAATCCATCTTCCCAATTAGGTAAACGCTTAAAGCCATTTTCATCCAAACTTTTTTTACTTAGTCTTGAATTAAGTGGCCTTACGGCTTTAGTTGGATACTCGCTTGAGGAAATTTTATTTATCTTGCAGCTTAACCCTGCTTTTTTCATAATCGTTTCAGCAAATTCTGCCCAAGAGCAAAACCCCTCACCCGTTGCATGATATGTACCATATTTATCCGTCGCTATCATATCGCAGATTAATTTTGCAAGGTCTAAGGCATATGTAGGCGAGCCTATTTGATCGTCTACCACGCTAAGTTCCCTGCGCTCACTTCCCAGTTTAAGCATGGTCTTTACAAAATTGCTTCCATGATGTCCAAAAACCCATGATGTCCGCACAATAAAATAATGTTCAAGATGAGTTTTTACCTTTAGTTCGCCTGCAAGTTTTGATTTCCCATAGACGGATTTAGGTGCAGTTTGCTCATTGGTTTCATATGGTTTATTACCTTCTCCTGAGAAAACATAATCAGTGCTGACATAGAGCAGTTTTCCGTGGATGGCTTTGCATGCCTTAGCCACATTTTCAGCACCTAATTCATTTACTGCAAAACACTTTTCACTCTCATCCTCAGCCCTATCCACAGCAGTATAAGCTGCAGATAAAATAACTGCTGTGGGCTTTAAATCAGTAATATAACGATAAACTTCACTCTCTTTTGTAATATCAAGTTGGGCGCTGCCCACTGATTTATAGGAGAGATTTCGTCTTTTCAGCTCTAAAGCAATGTCTTGTCCAAGTTGCCCTGTTCCACCAATAACTAAAATCATTTTATCTATTCCCATACATATTTTTATAGTAATTTTGATATTCGCCATTTATGATATTTTCAAGCCAGGGCCTATTATCTAAATACCATTTTATTGTAGTTTTTATACCATCCTCAAACTTTGTAGCAGGTAGCCATCCCAGTTCACTGCTGATTTTTGCGGGATCTATGGCATATCTCATATCATGGCCTGCACGATCAGTTACAAAGGTTATAAGATCTTCACTCTTTCCCAAAGCATTTACTATAATTTTCACCACATCTAAATTGGTTTTTTCATTATGTCCGCCAATATTATATACTTCACCACTTTTACCTTTATGAATAATTAAATCAATGGCTGAGCAATGATCCTCTACATATAGCCAATCCCGAATATTTTCACCCTTTCCATACACGGGCAAAGGCTTATCGCTTAAAGCATTAGCAATCATAAGTGGAATAAGTTTTTCAGGGAACTGATATCCACCATAATTATTAGAACAGCGAGAGATTGTCACAGGTAATTTGTATGTGCGGTAATATGACTGAACTAAAAGGTCCGCTGAAGCTTTGGAGGCGGAGTATGGGCTTGAGGCTTGCAGTGGCATATCCTCAGTAAAGAATAAATCGGGTCTATCGAGTGGCAAATCCCCATAAACCTCATCAGTGGACACTTGATGAAAACGCTCTATCCCGTATTTTCTGCATGCCTCCATCAGATTTTGGGTGCCTATAATATTGGTTTCAGTAAAAATTAGTGGATTGTGTATGGCTCTGTCAACATGGGTTTCTGCGGCAAAATTAACAACAATATCAGGTTTTTCAGTCTCAAATAACCCAAAAATATCCTCACTGTTTCTAATATCAATCTTATGGAAAGAAAAATTATCATTATCCTTAACAGAGGATAATGTCTCCATATTCCCAGCATAAGTAAGACAATCCACGCAGACAATGCGATAATCAAGGTATTTCCCCAACATATAATGCATAAAATTCCCGCCGATAAATCCGGCTCCACCAGTTACAATTATGGTTTTTGGCATAGTTAACTCATTCCTTTCCTCACTCAGTACACAAAATCACAATCACTATCTTTTAAAAATGGAGCACTTTTATCTTTATTAGATAAAATCATAGAAGATGCGCCCCAATCAATTGAAAATTCAGGGTCGTCATAGCGAATACTGCGGTCATTTTCCTGATTGTAGTAATTATCTGCTTTATATAGAATTTCTACATCGTCGGTCAAGGTTATAAATCCATGCCCAAATCCTCTCGGTATGAAAAGTTGCTTTTTATTTTCAGCAGAAAGCTTTACCCCCACCCATTGTTTATAAGTTGGGGAGCCCTTTCGCAAATCCACACCAATGTCCAGCACCGCTCCCTTAATGCATCTTACAAGCTTAGCTTGTGCATGGTCACCTTTTTGAAAATGAATGCCACGGAGTGTGTTTTTTTCAGCAGAATAGGAATGATTGTCCTGCACGAATTCACAGGTTATTTCTGGGGTTTTAATCTTCGAATATGTTTCCATAAACCAACCTCGGCCATCACCGAACACCTTTGGCTCTATGATATAAATACCCTCTATTTTAGTCTTAATGATATTCATATTAATTCCCATTCCTTAATATAATATTTTTCCCTCTGCCACTTTTTTTAGGTAGTGCCCATAATCACTTTTATCATATTTTTCGGCCGATTTCATTATATCATCTTTAGTAATCCAACCCTTTATATAGGCTATTTCCTCAATGCAAGAAACTTTCAACCCCTGGCGATTTTCAATTACCTTTACATATTCTGACGCTTCCGCTAAGCTATCCACTGTCCCAGTATCAAGCCAGCCAAAGCCACGCCCAAGAGTTATTACATCAAGTTCTTGATTTTGCAGATAAATCCTATTAAGGTCGGTAATTTCAAGCTCACCCCTTGCAGACGGCTTTAGGGTTTTAGCATACTCCACAACACGGTTATCATAGAAGTATAACCCTGTAACTGCATAGTTTGACTTCGGATTTAACGGTTTTTCTTCTATCGAAACAGCCCTGCCATTTTCATCAAATTCAACAACACCAAATCTATGAGGATCTTCCACATAATAGCCAAAGATAGTTGCACGCCCTTTATTTGCTACTGCATTAGTAAGATGTGTGGTAAGTCCGTTTCCATGGAAGATGTTATCCCCTAAAATCATTGCACAACTATTATCACCTATAAAATCTTCACCTAAAATAAATGCCTGTGCAAGCCCATCGGGAGACGGCTGCACCTTATAACTTAAATTAATCCCAAACATTGATCCATCGCCAAAAAGTCGCTGAAAGTTAGGAAGATCGACCGGTGTGGATATAATCAAAATATCACGAATACCCGCAAGCATTAAAACTGATAGCGGATAAAAAATCATAGGCTTATCATAGATGGGGAGAAGTTGCTTAGATGTAACCATAGTAAGAGGATATAGGCGTGTACCGCTTCCTCCTGCTAAAATTATTCCTTTCATATCTGATCTCCTTTTTAAACCCTAATATTTTCAATTATGGTAATTGTTCTGCAGGCTTAAATCTTGGTAGTTCATTAGAAAACCCAGGACATCTCGAGCATGATTCACTACTAGGAAGAGAAAGCATATTTTGCAAATCCATTCTTTTTTCCTCTATGCTAATAGTCTTGCTCATTAAGTCTACATACTCACCTTTGATTTTTTTGATTATACCATTCCGACTTCTCCAATATCCCCTTGAGCAGCAGTGTATTTCACCATCATTAACAATAAAATATCTTCCTGTTCTATGGATACATTTCATAGCATTGCTATCACGCTCTTCTATCGTTTCCCATTTTATGGTATGATCTGTGAAATCTAACCATCCATCATAATACATATCACTTCCATAAAACTTAGAAATTCTATAGCATATACCATATTCATCTAAGAGTTTTTGATTTTCATCAAATTTGGGGGATAATCCATTACCATAATCACTTAAAATTATCTTAATTTTATTACTTTTCTCTCTAAAAAATTGTAGCAAATCTCTACTAAGTACTATCGTATTGTTAATAACCATATTAACAGAGTCATTGATTTGCTCCTCATATTTAAATAATTCTTTAAATATATCTATATCCTTACTCCATTTCAAAATCTATTCTCATTATAAGTTTATTATTCTTTCTACGATATATTTTATATCCCATTTTTTCGTAAGAATTAAGTGCCTTTGTATTTTCTACGTAAACTTCAAGCTCTGTAAATGCTACACCTTGAGACTTAGATAGCTTGATTCCTCTTCTTAAAAATTCCTTAAAAATCCCTCTTGATCTGTATTTAGGCTTTACACTTCCAGTAGTCATGAATGAATAAACACTATTAATATATAATGCGTATATACCTGCAATTGAATTATCTACAAAGCAAATCAAAACATATGCATTAGTTGCGATTTTTTCTGCATATTGATACATATCATCTACTATGTCACTAATATGAGGAATATACTCCTTGTCCATCTCTAATAGATAATCATATATCAAATCTACTTTTATAGAATTTGGATGATACAGCTCATATTTCACCATTATATCTCCTTTAAAGACTCAAAAGCTGCAATTGCAGTGTTTTTCACTTTAGGCACCTCAGTAGATAATACATCTTTTATTTCTTCCAAATTTTCTGTGCACTTTTTTATAGCATTTTTGATATCTTCAGTTTGATAAGCTACATATTCTTGCATACTAACTAATGTAGCAAAGCCTAAGATTTTTGTACTCTTCATGCACTCTGTATATGGAATAAATATAGTTGGAACATTTTGTGAAGCAGCTGCTACTGATGCATGTACACGCCCTGTTACCATCATATCCATATAACCTATGATTCCTTTAACTATTTCAGGTGTA
>CAYJIJ010000028.1:0-29022 GCA_964370185.1 uncultured Oscillospiraceae bacterium | reverse complement strand
ATAATTTTAGATTTTATCAAAAAGATTGCTGAATACGAAGTTTTGCTTGACTCTGTTCGTTGTAGCGAAGAAGAAATTTATAATTCTTTCTTCAACCTCAAAGCGGCACATGGTCTTATTGCATACGAGGGAAGTGAACCAGTGGGATTTGCTGTTTATTACTACAATTTCTCTACATTTAAAGGCAGACCAGGACTTTATTTAGAGGACATCTTTATTAACCAAGATAAACGTAGCAAAGGGTATGGGAAAAAGCTTTTTGAATATGTGATGCAGATTGCGGTGGATGATAACTGCGGTAGGATGGAATGGAGTTGCCTTGATTGGAACAAACCTTCAATTGATTTTTATTTGTCATTAGGTGCTGAACCGATGGACGAATGGACTGTTTATAGATTTGATGATAAAAAATTAAGAGAGTATTTTCAATAAATTAAACTAATCTATCATTAATTTAGGGTATTGCCTTGTTTTGGACAAAGGCAATACCCTAAATTAACTTTTGTATCAAATTTTATAAATTGAGCATAGAATATATAACAATACTTTTAAAAGCAGGAGGATGTTAGATGGATTATAGTGATATTTTTAATGAAGAAAATAATAAAAATTTGCATCTCAGATATATTTCACTTGAGCTTGAAATAGCTGAAGAGACACTTTTGGGCACTACTAAATGTCAGGGAGAAAAAGTAAGCGATGTAATAATAAATATATGGGGTTATGATAATGAAGTTGCTGAGGAAATCATTACGACAGAAAGCGGAGAATTTAAACTTGAAAATATTCCTGATGGCAAGTATGCATTATCACTATACTCGGAAGAATATAGCACTATGGGAGATGTTGATATAATTATTAATAATGGAAATATATCTAAAGTAGAATCAGTTTATGAAGTAGGGTGTAGTGAAAATGATTCAATAATATATGGCCGAGTACTGGGATTAAATTCAGCACCAAGCGCAGATGAGATTGTATCGCTTTATAAAATAATACATAGCGAAAATGGATATTCAAATTTGTATCCGATTAAAGCCTCTTTTACAAATAAGCATGGTCAATACATATTTGAACATATAGGTATTGGGAGTTATAGAATAAGCAGTAAACTTAGCTGATGAGTGCAAAAGCTTAAAAAAGTTGCAATAAATAATATGCTTTCTCCTTTTAATATATACTGCATACAGTAAGCAAAGCGGGATTAACATCATGTGTTATTCCGCTTTGCTTACTATAGAAATATAAATTACTATGAGAGAATTTGGTACTACACAAAAATTCGATACTGTGGTAAAATAAAACCACTATTTACTAAATGAGGTGCATATATGCTTCAACTTATTTTAGGACGAGCAGGCAGTGGGAAAACAGAATATTTAAATAATTTAGCTAAAAATGCCGCAAATGAAGGCAAAAAAATATTTTATATTGTGCCGGAACAATATTCTTTTGAAAGTGAAAAGGCGCTTTATAATATTCTTGGGTCAAAGGCATCTGCGCAGGTAAAAGTGGTTAGCTTTAGTTCACTATCTCATTTGATTTTTAGACATTTAGGATTTCCAAAAGGAAATGAGTTGTCCAAAGCTGAAAAACAATTATCAATGGCTGTTGCGGTGGAAGAGTTAAAAACTCGTCTTGATATTTACGCAGGATATGCACTAAATGGCACATTTATTAGCTCAATGGTGGATACTATTGAAGACTTCAAATCGGCTGGCATAACTGCTGAAATACTAAAAAACTCTCTTGGAAATTGCGAGGATGATATTTTAGCGAGAAAGCTTTCAGATATAAATTTAATATATACTACATATCAAAATGTAATGGATAAAAACGGATGTGACCCTAAGGACAATATAAGCGTCGCCACCGAAAAAGTTACCAGTAGCAGTTTATTTGCTAAGAGTATTATTTTTATTGATTCATTCATGATGTTTACCACATCCGAGTATGAGCTTATAGCAGCCATGGCACGACAATGTGACAAACTCTATGTTAGCATATGCACACCCTCACTCCATGATGATAGTGAGGGATTAGGGTCGTTTTCAGCACCTACTTTGACTGCATCTAAACTTATAAGAATAGCAAAAAATGAAATGATAGCAGTCAATACACCAATTGTATTAGAGAAGAATTACAGGCATAAAAAAACGGATATATCCCATTTTGAAGAGCATTATCTTATAGATGATGCTCCTGACGAGAAAAAATCAGAAAATATATTTATTTCCTCATATATAGACCCATATGCCGAAATTACTGCGGTTGCGGCTAAAGTAAAAGAGCTCATCTGTGAAGAAAAATATAGATATAAAGACATTGCGGTGATAGCAAGGGATTTTACCCGCTATGAAAATGCAATAAATAGGGTGTTTAGGCGATATGAACTTCCATATTTTACAGACCGTTCTGGGGATTTATTTTCCTCGCCGATAGTAATGTTTATTCAAAGTGTACTTGAGGCCGCAGAGAAGAGCACACAGCTCGACTCAATGCTTAAAATTGCAAAATCACCCATGCTTGAAATTGATGCACTATCTTTTAGTAGACTTGAAAATTATGCATATGTCTGGAGCCTCAAAGGGAGTGATTTTGCAAATAAATTTAACAATTACCCCGATGGAATAACTAATAAAGCTCAAAATAACAATGAAGAAATTTTAAATGAAATAAATCTTGTTAGAGAAAAAGTATATAACATAGTTTTAAAAGTAAAAGAGGGGACTAAAAATGCCACTGCTAAGAAATTTGCAGCTGTGGTTTATGAACTGTTAACATCAGTAAATATTAAAAAAGTACTCACAGATATTTCAAATTATCTTCCTACTGATAAACAGGTTACATTTTTAAAAGAACAAAATTCAGTTTGGGAAGAAGTAATCTATATTTTAGACATTATGGCTGAAATACTTGGAGAATATAGTTTCTCATTACCACGATTGACTGAACTGTTTAACATATGTCTTACCACAACAGAATATGGAAAGCTTCCACAAACTCAAGATCAAGTTATCATAGGCACAGCGGACAGAATTAGACTGGGAGAGATAAAGGCTGTATTCGTGATAGGGTGCATAGAGGGGGAGTTCCCAGCTACACCGCAAGAGAGGGGCATTTTGACCAATAAAGAGCGTCAAAAAATCGTAGAAATGGGAGTTGATTTAACTGCGCCCGTTGATGAAATTGCAAAATATGAAAATTACTATTCATATTATGCAATTACAAGAGCGAGTGAAAAGCTATATATTTCATATCCTCAAAATGATGCCTCAGGAAATGCACTTGAACCATCCGTAATCATTGCAGAAGCTGTTAAACTATTTGGTGCTCTATCACAAAAGTACGATGTTCAGACTAAAATAAATTTAATTTGGAATAAAGAAACAGGCCTTGATGTGCTCACTGAAATGCAAAGTGATGATGATAAATTAAAGCCTCTCGGCAGTTGGCTATGCGAAAATCTCTATCCAGAGACTTTTGCTGAGCTATCGCGTCGTTCAAAAAAAGCATATAACCATAAAATAGAAGATGACACACTAATACATCAACTATATGGGACAACTTTAAGGCTTTCACCCTCAAAAATAGATAATTTTTTTAATTGTCGTTTTAAATACTATCTTACAAATACACTTAAAATTAATCCACGACGCAGGGTGGAGCTCTCCCCAATTGAAGTAGGCTCCCTAATTCATTATGTCCTTGAAAAAATGGTGAAAACACATGGAAATCAGTTAAATACTTTAACTGAAAGCAATATTAAATCAGAAGTATCCACATTGGTCAAAGAATATTTAAGCAGTAGTATAAAAGATTTGGACATACTTTCAGCAAGACTTAAATATCTTTTCTCCAAAATAGAGAAAGACATCACATTAATAGTGCTAAGACTCGCTGAAGAACTTGTTCAGAGTGATTTTATACCGATTGCTTTTGAGGAAAAAATAGGATATGGGCAAAATTATCAACCTCTAAAAATAGCCCTTGATAATGATGCTGAAATAACAGTGAGTGGCGTAGTAGACAGAATAGATATGTATGAGCGTGATGGGTCAAAATACATAAGAGTTATTGATTATAAGTCGGGAAGTAAGAAATTCGAACTCAGCGACATACTTTACGGACTCAATATGCAGATGCTAATATATTTATTTGCCATTTGTGACGACGATTTTATAAAAGGAAGTACTAAACCTGCCGGAATACTCTATATGCCTGCAAAAAACACCCTAATTTCAGTGGATGCAGATATGAGTGATGAAGCTATTTGGAGCAAAAAGCGTGAAACAATGAAAATGAGTGGGATAGTGCTTGCTGAACAAGACATTATTTATGGCATGGAAAAGGGTGGAGAAGGTCTTTTTATACCTGCAAAGATTAAAGATGGAGAAATAGAAAAGAAATCATCAGTAGCCACGCTTGCGGAGCTTGGTATGCTGTATAAAGCTGTATCTAATAATTTGATAAAGCTTGGAGGCAAAATATACGAAGGGGATGTGGCGGCACTGCCAATATCGGGCGGAGGATATAACCCTTGCACATATTGTGATTTTTCCGTTGTGTGTGGAAATGAAAGTGGAAAAGAAGTTGTTGAGATTGCAAAGCTTGACAGATTAGAGATTTTTAAGGAAATGGGGGATGAATGTGGGAGTTAATTGGACACAGGCACAAAAAGCAGCAATAGAAGTAAGGGATATGTCGGTCATAGTATCCGCAGCAGCTGGCAGCGGTAAAACTGCTGTATTAGTAGAAAGAGTTGTTTCACTGCTAACTGATGAAAAAAATCCTATCGAATTTGAAAATATGATACTTGCCACATTCTCTAAAGCTTCTGCAAATGAAATGAAGCATAGAATTTCTCAAAGACTTGGAGAATTATATAAGCAAAGTAAATCACCATTTATTAGAAGGCAAATACAAAACTTACCCAAAGCAAGAATTAGCACAGTGCATTCCCTCTGTTTTGATTTAATTAGAGAAAACTTTCATACACTTAATTTTTCGCCCAATCCTAAAATAGGCGATGAAAAAGAGCTTGAAATTATTCGCAGAGGAGCTATACTTGATATCCTAAATAAAAAATATGAAGAATTGTGCGAAGGATTTCAGGATTTGAGCGAACTTATGTCTTCAGGTAATAATGATAATGGACTAATTACTACAATAGAGGATATGTATGCATTTCTCCGTAGTTATCCTTTCTATAATAAATGGGTAGAGGAAATGAAAGAAGAGTATTCACAAACTGATAACCCACAGCACAGCAAATGGGGCAAGGTGATTATTGAATATGCTCTATCTACCTGTAAATACATCAAAGAACTACTCACCCATGCACTAAGCGAAGCCAAAAAAGATGATAAAGTTCATGAAGGATATTCGAATGCTATACTTAGTGATTTAGAGCAAGTAAATAATATAATAATTGCACTAACTGCATCTGACTGGACTGCTTGCCACGAATTATTTAGTAATTTGTCATTTATGACTTTAGGTAGGGTCACAAAATGCGAAAATAAGCACATTCAGAATAATGTAAAATCGCTTAGGGATGATTCAAAAAAGCTATTAAAAGATTTAGCAGATAAGCGTTATTTTTGTAGTAAAGAAGAATTTAAAAAAGAGATGCAGTTTATACTTCCATTAATTAACACACTTTTTGACACTATTATAGAGATTGACGAACTATATTCAGAGCTAAAAAAAGAAAAAAATCTACTTGATTTTAGCGATTTAGAACACCTTGCACTTAAACTTTTAGTGACAATGGAAGAGAGTGGATATAAATATACTGAGACGGCTAAAATGTTAAGCGAGGATATTTATGAGGTGTTAGTAGATGAATATCAAGATACAAACTATGTTCAAGACATGATATTTAAGTCTATAACCGATGATGGAAGAAAACTATTTATGGTAGGTGATGTTAAGCAGAGTATCTATGGATTTAGGCAGGCTAAGCCAGAGATTTTTTTAGACAAAAAAGAAAATTTCCCAAACTATACTTTAAAAGATAAAGAGGGAAAAATAATAATGAGGGACAATTTTAGAAGCAGGAAAGAAATTACGGACTCAATTAATTATATATTTTCAAAAGTCATGAGTAAAAAAGCAGGAGGCATGGATTATAATGAAGAAGATGCATTGTTTCCGGCCGCTAATTACCCAAATGCTCAGGATGTGGGGTGTGAAGTGATTTTGCTTGACAGTGCTTCTGGGGATAATGAAGATAGTAAAAGGGAAGTCGAAGCAAAGTACATTGCACAGAGGATTGAAAGCATGATTTCATCGGGATATACTGTGCATGAAAAAGGAGTGGGCAGACTGCTAAGGCTTTCCGATATTGCTGTTTTGCTTCGCTCAACATCAAATAAAGCCGATATTTATCAGCGAGCATTAAAAGGAAATGGAATTGACTCGATTATTAATTTAGAGAAAGGCTTTATATTTTCTGAGGAAGTATATAGTGTGATTTGTTTTCTAAAGGTTATTGAAAATCCACTGCTTGATATTGAACTGACAAATGCACTTATATCCCCACTTTTTGGGTATACTGCTAAGGATTTGGGCAGATTATCACTAAATAAAACAGACATGCCTTTGTTTGTGAGGCTTAATGAGGGGAAAAATACTGAAAAAATTGATAGATTTTTTCGAATTTATGATGAAATATCCTCATATACAGCAATTACACCAGTTTCTGAATTAATATATATGTTATATGATTTAACAAATGCTGAATCCGTATTTGGAATGATGAAAAATGGCAATGCAAAGGTTGTTAATCTTAGACTTCTCTCTGAATACGCATCAAAATTTGATAAAAACGGATACAAGGGGCTCTCATCATTTATTTCTTTTGTAAATAAAATAATTGATAACGGCTCAGACCTTGCACCGGGAAGTGTAAAAAATGAAGCACTTGAAGCTGTAAAAATAATGAGTATACACAAGTCAAAAGGTCTTGAATTCCCCGTTGTTTTTTTAGCGGACACTACTAAAAAATTTAATGAAGAAGACAATAAGAAAAACTACCTTATTAATCCTGATTTAGGCTTTGCTTGCAAACGAAAAGATTTAAGACTCGGTGCTAAATACAACACAATGCCACTACTGGGAATAAGGCTTAAAAATCGCAAAGAAATGCTTGATGAAGAGCTTAGGCTTTTATATGTAGCACTAACGAGGGCAAAGGAAAAGTTGATTATTACAGCTACAAGTAAAAATATAACCTCGGAAATATCTAAGGCGGTAATTCCTCTTACAAAAGAGGATAAAATACCAGAGAGATACATAAACAACAGCAGCAGTTATGCGCAAATAATTTTATCCGTATTACTTCACCATAAGGATGGTATAATTCTTCGTAATGAATGTGAAATTATTAGCGAAAATTCACATGGTAATGTAGGCGAATTCAATATAGTTATTACAAACTTAAGCAATGAAGAAAAAAAATCTGATAGCGAAGATGTAGTAGAAAATATTAGTTTTAAGGGAGATGAAAAGATCCTTTTAGAAATAATTAAAAGACAAAGCTATAAATACCCCTATGAAGAGATGACAAAACTTCCTACTGGACTTGCAATATCACATATCGGCAAAGATAAAGAAGAAAAAGGAGATCTATTCTCTAAGCGTCCTAAATTTTTAACCGAGCAAAAACTAACAGCCGCAGAACGCGGTACAGCAATGCATAAATTTATGCAATATGCAGACTACAGCGCAGCAGCAACATCTTTAGATACTGAGATTAAAAGGCTTTTATCCAAAAATTATTTAAGTGAAAAAGAAGCAGAGAGTCTTAATATTACAAAGCTAAAAAAATTCTTCAATAGTATACTATATAATAGAATGAAGAATGCTGATGGAATGCTAAGAGAGTATAGTTTTTTTGCCGATATTTCGGGAAAACGACTAAAAGCATATACTGATGAAATACCGGAAAATGCATCGGTGGCACTCCAAGGCATAGCGGACTGTATACTTTTAGAAAATGGTAAAGCTACCATCATTGACTACAAAACAGATTTTGTTCAAAATGTTGATATTTTCAAAGAGCAGCACAGTACTCAGATTAATCTATATAAAGAGATTGTAAAGAGTTTTTTGGGATATGAGAAAGTTGAAGCAGTGATCTATTCTTTTTATCTTGATGATACTATAAATATTTAAAAAATAAAATGAAAGTGAGAATTTTATGCCAAATATAAGATTTACTTGTTTAGAAATTTCGAAAATAAAAGACCTTTCAAAAACTATTACTCTGCCACTTGCAGAAGTAATAGGATGCCCAAATGATTGGATAACATTTTCTGCTGACAGAGTGGGTGATGGTTATTTATTCTGCGAAGGGGAAGTGGTAAAAGACAGTGTATTTGCCTATGTTGAGTGGTTTGACAGGGGCGAGGATATAAAAGACGCAGTTGCAAAAATAATAACAGAAGCTGTAATGGATATCAAAAGAGATACATCGGAACAAATAGAAACCGTCACCGTTGTTTTTACGCATATAGATAAAAATAACTATTATGAAAATGGTGTTCATTATTAGCGCTTGATCAAATTTAATAATTAAATTAAGGGTATTCTATCTGTGATATATAGATAGAATACCCTTAATTATATAAGGTTATCTTATTTAATTTTTATTTTAGTATAATTAAAGCTCAATGTAAGAATCAATAATTTTTTCATAATAATCTATAACCTCGGACTGCTCGTCACCCCAGCTTAAATCACGTATACATATTACTTTAAATCCTGCATCATTAGCAGTTTTAATCGCATAAGGTGCATCTTCAAATATAACACAATTTTCAATCGGCACCCCAAGCATTTCACTTGCAGTGAAGTAGATGTCAGGTTCATGTTTTGAGGTGTTGTATGTGTTTACATCAATAACAAAATCAAATAAATCAAGGATGCCATTTGCGTCCAAGCAGGCAGTAGCAAGATGGTTATATGTAGCCGTAGCAACGCCAAGTTTAACACCTTGCTCCTTAAGTGTGCGCAGATATGTTTCAGCATGTGGCTTTAGCTTTACATGGTTAGTATACATATCATGTGCCATATCAATCCATGTCTGAACAATATCATCATTTGAGCAATCAATACTATATAAATCCCTGACAAGTTTTGCTGCATCAGCAAGACTCAGCGACTTAAATTTATGCATTACTTCATCATTAGGAGGTATATTAAATTTATCAAAAAAATCATAATTTATCTGCTTCCATTTTCCTAAAGAATCTACTAAAGTGCCGTCTAAATCAAAAATCGCACCTAACATTTTATCACCAACTTTATAAAATTTTTAACTAATCTTCCCAATTGTGCCATACTTCTTGAACATCGTCATTATCATCGAGCAACTCTAAAAGCTTCTCCATCTTTATAATCATTTCTTCATCCTTAATTGAGGAGAGTGTAGAGGGAATATAAGCAAGCTCTGCAGAAATAAAAATATAACCTAATTTTGATAAAGCATCCCTTACGGAGATAAATTCGGTTGCTGATGTATAAACTTCATACACATCTTCGACTGTTTTAAAATCTTCTGCACCACATTCCATACTGTCTTCAAGCATTTTATCTTCAGAAATATTCCCGCATTCAATGACAATGAGTCCCTTTTCCTCAAACATGAAAGATACACAACCATTTTGACCTAAATTGCCCCCGTATTTGTCAAAATAGTGCCTTAAATCGCCTGCTGTACGATTTCTGTTATCGGTGAGCGCAGATACTATTACCGCAACTCCACAAGGGCCATATCCTTCATAGATTATGCTTTCAAATGTGTTTTTATCACCATCACCCTGAGCTTTTTTTATTACCCTATCTATATTATCATTTGGAACATTATTAACCTTAGCTTTAGCAATAAGGTCTCGGAGCTTGCTATTAGCTGCGGGGTCAGCTCCTCCATCTCTTACTGCTACACTGATTTCACGACCGATTTTTGTGAATATTTTTGCTCTTTGACCATCTGTTTTTTCTTTTTTTCTTTTGATGGTACTCCATTTTGAATGACCAGACATATTGTACTTGCCTCCTGAGTTTTGTAATTAATCTTTATTATATTCTAAACAAAAATCTACAAAGAAATTTTTGTCCATTTCCCAGTATAAAATCTTGTTCCAACTAATAAAAGCTTTATCACCTGATCTAAAGCTATTGAATACCATGCACCTATTACACCCAAGCCCATAGGATAGCAAAATAGATATGTTGTCACAGGACGAATTAATGCGAAACTAATAAGTGATACTGCAGCTGTGTATTTTACATCTCCAGCTCCTCTAAGAACTCCCATAAATACACCATTTGATGCCATAAAAGGGCCGATAAGTCCTGTGATTATTATCAAATACGCTGAAACTGCAATTATATCTGATTCGTTAGTAAATAGCATTGCAATTGGATTTCTTAAAATATAAAGTAGGAAAAAAAGTAAAACCCCAATTACAAGCGCTATTCGTTGACCAACTTTCCCATAAACAATAGCAATATCCTGTCTTTTAGCTCCGAGAGACTGTCCAGCAAGCGAGGAAGATGCCATACTTATACCATCGCCCACGCAAAAACATATACTTAAAACATTCATACTTATTTGATATGTTGCAAGTGAGCTTGTCCCTAAATTTGCAATAAGCATTGTGTTTACAAACACTCCCACCCTAATAAACACTTGTTCCATCATAGCATTTGAGCTTATTTTTACAATTGTTGACAAGGTAGCTTTTTTAAATTTCCAACTTACTTTGTTTACAATACTTAAAAAACCATGTGGAGAACTTACGGATATCATCGCAAGAGTAAAAGCAACTATATTGCCCATTACTGTTGCTATTGCAGCACCATTTGTGCCAAGTTTTGGGAAAAACCATATTCCATTGATGAGGAAAAAGTTGAAAATTAAATTTATGATGTTGGCGGCTATATTGGTATGCATCGAAATTTTTGTATTGCCTATTCCACGCTGCGCTGCATTAATAGTAAGTGCTAAAGACTGAAAGACATTTCCTATCATGGTAATTCTAAAATAACTTACAGCCATGTCTAAAATATCATCTCCTGCACCCGCAAATGAGAGTATATCGTCAGCAAAGAAATATCCAGCAATAGCCATCAGGATTGATAAACCAGTGCAAATAATCAGTGCTTGTTTAAAGCAAGCATTAGCACCGTCGAAATTATTTTCTCCTTTGCGACGTGACACCACAGCGGTTACACCTATATTGAGAGAAAGTATTATTGCAAGGACAATATATTTTGGCTGCGCTGTAATTCCTACAGCGGCTATGGCATGTGAGCCGATACCACCTACCATTATTGTGTCTACTGAAGCAATTATACTAATAAGTACGGCTTCCAAAACACTTGGCCATGCAATATCATACATGGTTCGATAAGCGGATTTATTTGTTGGTATATCACCTTGTATTAAGCTTTTATCAATCATGTATTCGGTTGAGAAGAAATTAGTGAATGTTTTTTTCAAATCAAGCACCTCCGTATCTCAAATAAAATCACGAGCAGATTTTTAGGAAAAGCCAATGCCTAAACATATATAATTAGCCTTTTGAGGTTATTATAACATAAAAATTAATAAAAATATATACTAACTTTTATAAAGCAAAAATGAGTAATGCACCGCATTACTCATTTTTGTGGTAGAAAATTTTGGACTAACAGCCACAATTGTTACAGCTGTTGCAGTTATTGTAACCACAACCCGATCCACCCCATCCGCCGCAGCAGATAACAAGAACAATAAGAATAAGTATCCAGCAAGCACCATTGTTATAGTATCCCATAAAAAAAGCCTCCTTAATTGTGATTTCATCCTATACTATGTTGTAATGGGAATTTTGGTTACAGCTATTTTTGCTTAATTCTATTTTGTTTGCATTTTAAGAATAAACACTATTTAGCTGACAATATTATATAATATGAAATTAGGAAAAAAGAGTTACTAATTATTTTATCTACATGTAAGTGGGGGAAAAAAATGTTTCGATTTAATGGATTTACACAAAAGGCTAATAATGCAATAAATATTTCTATTTCAGAAGCTTCATCAATGGGACACACCTATATTGGAAGCGAGCATCTTTTGTATGGTCTTGCAAAAGAAGGTAGTGGTGTGGCATACACTATACTTAAAAGTAAAGGAATTACTGCAACTGATTTAAGAGCACAACTTTTAAGGACTATTGGCAGTGGAATATCAACTATACTTTCACCGGATGATTTAACCCCAAGATGCAAAAGGATACTGGAGATGTCAATTGCAGAAGCGAGAGGAATGGGGCATAGTTATGTTGGAACAGAACATATTTTAATATCAATAATTAAAGAAATAGATTGTTTCGCTTTAAGATTTTTAAGGGAGCTTGGTACGGATCCAGAAATAGTATATAAGGGACTGTGGGAAGTGCTTGGTAACTCACCAATGAATGTATATAATGATAGGAGTAAAAAAATGCAAACAAAACCACAGCGTTCACAAAACACTAAAACTCCTGCACTTGATAAATATAGTATCGATTTAACTGAGCAAGCAAGAATTAATAAACTTGATCCTGTAATTGGTAGGGAAAAAGAGATAGACAAGGTTATTCAAATTCTCTCTCGAAGAAATAAAAATAATCCCTGCCTAATAGGTGAAGCGGGAGTGGGTAAAACTGCAATAATAGAGGGACTTGCTCAACGAGTAGTTGATGATGATGTCACTGAGCACCTCAAAAACAAAAGAGTAGTTTCTCTTGACCTACCAAGTATGGTTGCAGGAACAAAGTATAGAGGTGATTTTGAAGAACGAATAAAAACGGTTATCTCTGAAGTGATTACTGCGGGTAATGTCATATTATTTGTCGATGAAATCCATAATATTATGGGGATAGGTGCAGCTGAGGGGGCAGTTGATGCGGCAAATATACTTAAGCCACAACTTGCAAGAGGAGAATTACAATTAATAGGTGCAACAACGACGGACGAATATAGGAAAAATATTGAAAAAGATAGTGCTTTAGAGCGAAGATTTCAGGGTGTAAATATTAAAGAACCAAGTGAGCAAGAAGCAATAGAAATTTTAAGAGGTTTAAAAAACAAATATGAAGCTCATCATAAGATTAAAATCACAGATGAGGCGATAATTGCCGCAGTAAAGTTATCCCTTCGTTATTTGCCGGACAGATTTCTACCCGATAAAGCAATTGATTTAATCGATGAAGCAGCTTCGAAGATTAAACTTGGGGCCTTTAGTACACCAACTGATCAAAGAGAACTTGAAGATGATTTAAAAAGTATAAAAGAAGAAAAAGAAGCAGCTATAAATTCTCAAGACTTTGAGCTTGCAGCGCAGTTAAGAGATAGAGAAAGTGAACTTAAAGATAAATTAAATAGTAAAATTAATGTTATAGGAGACTCGGTTCAAAGATATGAAAAAGAAGTATCCGCTGAGGACATTTCAAATATAATCGCAATTAATACAGGAATTGAAATAACAGCTATTAATCAAGAGCAAGGGGAAAAATTATTAAACCTTGAAAACAATCTCAAAAATAGCATTATTGGTCAAGATGAAGCAATAATGTCCATATCAAGAGCGATAAGAAGAGGAAGAATTGGTCTGAATGACCCTCAGCGCCCAATAGGTTCATTTATTTTTTTAGGGCCCACTGGAGTGGGAAAAACGGAACTTTCTAAAGTACTAACAAAGGAGCTTTTTGGCACAGAAAAAGCTATTATAAGATTTGATATGTCCGAGTATATGGAGAAGCATGATGTTTCTAAGCTTATCGGCTCACCACCAGGCTATGTTGGATATGAAGAAGGGGGGAAGCTCACTGAAAAAATCCGCAGGAGACCATATAGTGTCCTGCTTTTTGATGAAATTGAAAAAGCTCATCCAGATGTCTTTAATCTTATGCTACAAATTCTTGAAGATGGAATACTCACCGACAGTCAAGGGCGGCAGGTATCATTTAAAAATACTTTAATTATTATGACTTCGAATGTTGGTGCCAAATATATAACTGACAGCAAAACATTAGGGTTTTACAAAGAAGATAAGACGGATGCAAGGGATGAAGAGATAAAAAAACAAATTTTGAAAGAATTAAAAAATGTATTTCGTCCAGAATTTTTAAATAGAGTTGACGATATTGTGGTTTTTCATATATTAAACAAAAAGGATTTAAATCTCATAACTTCAAAGTTGCTACATGAAGTGTCTATTAAGTTAAAAGAGTTTGATGTTGAGCTAACATACAGTAATGCTGTAATTGATAATATTTCAGAACATTCGCATAGTGAAGGATACGGAGCGAGACCAATAAGGCGAAAAATTCAAAAAGAAATTGAAGATGAAATCGCAGAAATGCTAATAAGTAAAAAAATAAAAAAAGGTGGAAAGGTTTACTGCAATATCAAAGACAAAAAAATAATTGTGTCCGTGAATTAGCATAAATAAGTATTTACTTTTTACTCTTAAAAATATATAATAAATGGGAAATAAAATTTTATATTTTTAATGTTGGGTGGTTGTAAATATGCAGATTGGACAAAAATACATTGCTGAAATAGTTGTTGACAGAAACAATATTGCTACTGCTGTTGGAAGTGGTGATGTAGAGGTTTTCTCAACTCCAATGATGATTGCATTGATGGAGAATGCGGCGTCAAAATGTGTTGCGGGTGACTTAGAAGATGGATATACTACTGTGGGAGGGTATATATCTACTTCGCATATCAGTGCTACACCAATTGGTTGTAGTGTGGTAGCAACTGCTCAAATCACATATTTTGATGATAGAAGAGTTGAGTTTAAAATAAGTGCAAGTGATAATGCTGGAATTATTGGCGAGGGAACGCATACGAGATTTATAATTAACAGTGAAAAATTTATGGCAAAGACTGCACAAAAAAATGTAAAATAAAATATTAGTGTTAATTAACAATGCGGAATGATATCAAAAATGATATCATTCCGCATTTAGCTTTATATAAATAATACTATGCTTATTAGACTTTATACATTTAATGTTCTAAATAAGGACAAACCATAATATGAATTGGATATAAGAGAAAGGAAGTGAAATATGTACCATAAAGATCGAATTAAAAGTGAAATATTTGCTTTTCTTCCACTTTGGATAACAGATGCCATATCTAACCTTAACAATACTGAATTCAATTCATTAATGGAGATAAGACTTAGAATAAATTCTCCTGTTGCATTAAGATTAAGTAACAAAATGTTATTTATTGGAAGCGAAGGATATATTGTTAGAACTGTTAGTAATGATATACCTAAAGTAACACAAAACGAAGTATGGGAGATATTTAAGAAAATTTCTTTTTATTCATTTCATACATACGAAAATCAAATCAAAGAGGGATTTATTACCACAAACGGTGGTCATAGAATTGGCATAAGTGGCGATTTTCAGTACGATGGCGAAAGTTTTGGTGTGAGAGATATTACATCACTTAACATAAGAATTGCTCGTGAGGCAAAAGGATGTGGGGAGGAAATTGTAAATAGCATACTTATAGACTCCCTTTGTGGGGTTTTAATAGTCTCACCACCATCATGCGGCAAAACTACAATTTTAAGAGATATATCGAGAATACTCTCAAATGGTATAAATGGAAAGCATTATAATATTTCAATGATAGATGAACGTGGGGAGTTATCGGGGTATTGTAGAAATAAAAGCGTATTTGATATTGGTAGTTGCACTGACCTCATGCTAAGCACTGAAAAGTCAAAGGGGATTTTGAGAGCGCTTAGAACACTATCACCAGATGTTATAATTTGTGACGAAGCTGGGAGTAGAGATGAAGTTAAGGCGCTTGCCGAGGGGTTTAGCGGTGGTGTAACAATTATAACAACAGCACATGCGGGTAATGAGTATGACATACATACACGTACAGTAATTAAAGAATTACTCAATAGTGGAGCATTTAGATATGTAGTGATGTTAAAAAAAACTTTGGTTCCAGGGGAAATTGAATGGATAAAAGAGGTGCAAATGAATAATGAGATTAATGATTTCGGCAACAATTTCACTCTGTGTAGCATTGATTGGGATTATGAAAGCCAAAAAACTGCAATTAAGAGTAAGAGAAATAGAGAAAACGATACACTTTCTTACATTTCTTTTTGAGCGGTTAAAATCAAGTAGAAAGCCACTTGTTTTACTCTTTGAATCAATTTCAAATATAGATGCTTTTGAGGAACTTGATTTTATAAAATCCACTTCAAATTATATGGCAATGGGTAATTCATTCGAATTTTCAATTAAAAAATCTTTAGAAGAAAGTAAATGTTTACTAAGTGATGAGGAAAAGGAGATAATTCTTTTACTTAGTAAGACTTTGGGAAACTATATAACCTCAGTGAAACTTGCTGCTATTAATACCGCAAAAGATTCACTTGCAATTAGACTTGAAATGGCAAAAAATGAAAAAAATCAGTACGCTGAAATGTATACTACTTTAGGACTGACAAGCGGACTTGGAGTATTTATTTTGACAATATAAATGCGAAAGGAATATAAATTGTATGGATGTAGATTTAATATTTAGAATTGCGGCAATAGGTATTATTGTTTCAGTTTTAAATCAGGTGTTAATTCGCTCAGGTAGGGAAGAGCAAGCAATGATGACGACATTAACAGGCCTTATTGTAGTCTTAATGATTGTTATACAAGAGATTAGTCGCTTGTTTGATACTATAAAGTCACTTTTTGGGTTGTAGTATATGGATATTATACAAATTGTAGGTGTGGGTATTATAGGTGCAGTGCTTGCCATAGTACTTGGACAGTATAAAAAAGAATATAGCATACTTCTTTCTGTGTGTTCAGGTTTGCTAATTTTATTTTTAGTTATTCAACATATTGATCCCATAATTGATACAATGAGCGCAATGCTACATACTGCAAATATGAGTGGTGGATATGTGGACATACTGTTTAAATCAATTGGAATATGTTTTTTAACACAAATGGCTGTAGATGTATGTAAAGACGCAGGTAATTCAGCAATAGCAACAAAAATAGAAATGTCAGGTAGAGTAGCTATTTTAATTATTGCTTTACCACTTTTCACTTCTTTACTCGAACTTGTGTCAAGCTTAATTTCACTCTGAAAGGATGTGCATCGTGCTGAAAATTAGAATGCTTATTTATCTGACGGTTATTTTATTTGCCTCTTATACAGCATATGCACAAACTGATATCCAACTCGATATACTAAAAGCAGAGGAATATATCGCTGAAATAAGTGAAGAATTTGAGGATGTAGTGCCAAATGCGGCGAAAGAATACATATATGATTCGAATATTAATTATAGTATGACTGAAATAATAAATATGCAACCTATGGAGATGATAAGCTTTGCTTGGGATGTTGTTTTGGACGAGCTTAATAAACCATTACAAATACTCACATCTATTATAGCCATAGTGATTTTGTGCATGTTTGCTGAGTGCTTAAGTAGTGGTTATATGAGCGAGAATTTGTCTTGGGTATTTACAGTTATTTGCATATTGTGTTGCGCATCAGCTATCGTAGAGCCAGTTATTGATTGTATAAAACTTGCCTCTTCAACAATTGCCGATTCATCAAATTTTATGCTTTCATTAATACCCGTCTTAAGCGGGATTATGACTGCTGGTGGTCAAGGGATTAGTGGTGCAGCATATGGAAGTATCTTGTTTTTTGTATGCCAAGTAATGTCGAGAATTGCACAGTCAGTTTTTGTTCCTTTTTTAGGTGCATTTTTAGCAATTAGTATTGTTGGGAACACTGTTCCTGGATATCTTTCTTTAAGCAAAATATCTCAAAGTATTAAAAAAGTTATACAATGGTCTTTAGGTTTTGTGATGAGTATATTGCTCGGTTTTTTGACAATACAAACTTTAGTAGGAAGTAGCGCAGACAGTGTGACTGCAAAAACAACAAAATTTGTAATAGGAAGCTTTGTTCCAGTCATTGGTTCAGCACTTTCCGATGCTTTTATGGCCACAAGAGGGTATATTGGAATAGTAAAGTCTACGATAGGAGCATTCGGTATTTTTATTGCCGTAATCACATTTTTACCAGTAATTGTAAGGGTTATCATTTGGTATGTTACCGTAAATATCGCTTCATACTTAGGAGAAGTCCTTAGAATAAATCAACTTTCTCAGATGTTATCGTCCATTGCAACTGTCTTAGGTGTACTGATTTCAATATTACTATGTATAATTTTACTCATTACAATATCTACTGCAATAGTTATTATGACAAGTGTGGGGGCAGTGTGATGGATATAATTAGAGAATGGGCGTTTTCAATATGTGCAGCTGCAATAGCAGTAGGGATTTTAACTGTAATAATGCCTGAATCAAGTATGAATAAACTAATAAAAACTGTGGTAGGCGTTTTTTTTGTAATAGTAATTTTTTCACCAGTTAAAGTGCTTTTAAATGGGATTGATAGCATAGACATTTTTAGTGTAGAAAGTGAAGTCCTATATGAAGATGCAATTGAGTTAACCAATAAAATATTAAATGAACAAGCAGCTATACAAATGGAAAGCTTACTTATAAACGAACTTACTGGGTTAGGAATAGAAAATGCTCATTTTCAAATTTTTATTAATACTACAAAGGAGTTCAGCATACACATTACTAAGATTGTTCTTACATTAAACGAAATGTATAAGAGCAGGGAGAGTGAAGTCTACTTTAGACTAAAAGACGAATTAGAATTACCTGTTGAGATTATATACAGTCGGGAGAGATTAGATGATAGCGGAAATTAAAAATAAAGCAAAGTTTTTTTTAAAACAAAGCGATAAGACAAACTATGCAATATATATTGCCATATTATGTTTAATCTTATTATTTATTATACCAGATGGAAACGAAAGTAATACAGTAATAGAAACAGAAAAAACAATTACAACTATGGAATATACAGAAGACTTGGAGCATAAACTTACACAACTGATATCATCAATAGATGGCGTGGGTGAAACTACTGTAATGGTTACTTTGGAAGGAGGTATAGAGTATATTTATGCTACTGAAGAAAAGTACAGTACCGACCTGACGGAAGATACAAATGGAGAAGTTTACACAAGAATACAACAGAGTGATAATACCGAAGAGAGCTATATATTAATAGAAGATGAAAATGGTGACGAAAAAGCATTAATACAAAAACAGGTAGAGCCCGCTATAAAAGGTGTTGTAGTAGTTTGCGAAGGGGGAGATGATGTAGTTATACAACATCGAATTACAGAAGTAGTTACAACAGCGCTTAATTTATCATCCACAAAGGTTTATGTGGTAAAATAAATATACAATAACGGAGGTCAATTATGAATATGATTTTAGGAAAAAGACAGATTGTGCTTGCTACATTAGTTTTAGGGCTGGGAGTTGCAGTTTATCTAAACTGGCAATATGGTGACATCGCAACTGAAATAGCTGCAACAACCGCTGAGGAGGTAAAAAATTACGGTGATGCAAAATATGTAGGTACTGCAGAAGAAGTCGAGGAAAGCGAGGCATATTTTGCGGAGGCAAAGATGTCGAGAACTAAGTCAAGGGATGAAGCAACAGCAACACTTGCTGAAATGCTTTCAGACGCAGCCCTTCCAGTTGAACAAAAAGCTGAGCTTGCACTCAGAGCGACAGAACTTGCGCAATCAATTGAAATTGAGGGGAAGATAGAAAATTTACTTAAGGCAAAAGGGTTTACAGATTGTATGGTGTATTATGATACAGAGAGAGTTGATGTCATAGTTAAAACAGCTGGCTTACTGGAGGAAGAGAGTGTGCAGATTTGGGATATAATTGCTAAAGAAACTTCTGTATCAAGCAGTAATGTATCTATTATTGAAATAAATAATTGATATAATACTTTGATATAAAATCAATAATACTTATAAACTAAAACCTTTTATACAGACTGAGCTGTTCCCAACTGGGGGGCAGCTCAGTCTGTATAAAAAAATGAGAATATTTACTGTTATATATTAAATGTATATTATTAGTGTTTTTTATGTATATTTTCATTAAATGGTGTTAAAAATTGCAAATATAGCTTGTTTAGATTTAAATTTGTGTTATAATAGTTTTGAGACTAAAACAATTTTTTAAAATTATTTATAAAAAAATGAATTGAGGTTTTTTATATGTTAAATAATGAAATTAAACAACCATCTGGAAGTCTTCGAATTTCCCGAGAAGTAATAGCTACAATCACAGGTACTGCTGTCAAAGAAATTGATGGGGTAGCGGATTTAGCTCCATTTACAACAAATATCAAGGGTTGGTTAATAAAGAAGCAAACGGCTCGTTCTATAATAATTAATCTTACAGATGATGTTGCTGTTATTGATGTGCATGTTAAACTTAAAAGCGGTGCACGCATACCGGATGTTGCTGGTAAAATACAATTTTCTGTTAAAGAAGCGGTTCAGAATATGACAGGAATTGCTGTTGCAAGAGTTAATGTAAATATAGCAGGTATTCAGTTTGACGAGTTAAAGACTGATTCAATTTTAATTTAATCCAACCCAAACCCTCTGAATACCTTTGGAGGGTTTAATTTTCCTTTAATAAACTTATGAGGTGCAAGATGAAAAGAAGCGAAGAAAGAGAATTGGCATTTATTATTTTGTTTGAATATAGCTTTAGCGGTGAAGATATTGATAGCATAATAGAAAATGGCGATGAAGGAAGACAAATAAAAAAGAATTCATTTGGATATGAGTTAGCTAAGTTAGCTATTTCGCATATCGATTTTTGTGATACTTATATAGAAAAATTCTCAACTAAATGGAAAATTAATCGATTGCCAAAAACTACGCTTGCTATATTAAGGCTATCTATGACAGAAATTGCCTATAAAGACGATATACCTGAGAGTGTATCAGCCAATGAAGCAATAGAACTTGCTAAGAAATATTCAGGCGAAGAAGATGCTGCGTATATCAACGGTATTTTAGGTAGTTTCATAAAAAGTCTTGATACAATAACTCTATAATAATTATTAGATTATTTTGTCATAAATGGGGGCAGATATGCAACTGCAAATTTTAACCGTTTCACAACTAAATAAATATGTTAAATCTATCATTGAGGAAAATGCTCTGCTTTCTTCATTGTACATAAAGGGCGAAATTTCTAATTTTGTTAATCACTATAAATCAGGACATTATTATTTTACTCTTAAAGATACTAAATCTGCAGTGAAGTGCATTATGTTTGCTTCTTCGGTGAAGTTTTTAAAATTTACACCAACTGATGGGATGTCAGTAATACTTGGTGGATCAGTATCACTCTTTGAGAGAGATGGTGCTTTTCAGTTTTACGCTACTGATATGCAACCGGATGGAATGGGGGCATTAGCTGTTGCTTATGAGCAGCTGAAAGTAAAGCTCGCTGCTGAAGGCTTATTTAACCAAGAACATAAAAAAAATATTTCTAAAATGCCCAAATGCATCGGTTTAATAACATCTACTGACGGTGCGGCTCTAAAAGATATGTTAAATATTCTCTCGAGAAGATACCCGATCGGTAGGGTGATTATTTATCCAGTTAGTGTACAAGGGATTAAAGCAGTGCCAGATATAATCAAAGCAATTAGGTTTGCAAACAAAGAGAATGTATGTGATACAATTATATTAAGTCGAGGCGGCGGTTCAATAGAGGACCTATGGGCTTTTAATGAAGAGCAAATAGTAAGAGCGGTTGTTGACTCTGATATTCCTATAATATCCGCCGTTGGACATGAGGTGGATTATACTCTAACTGATTTTGCAGCTGATTTAAGAGCAGCTACTCCCTCAGAAGCTGCAGAGCTTGTTGCGCTGGATATTAATATCATTAAAACTAATCTTGATATGCAAAAATCTTATTTACAATCAAGTATTTCTGATTTTATCATGAAAAAAATTGAAGATATTAGTCAAAAAAATAATAAACTCAGTTTTTATAATCCGCAACTGCAAATAGAGAAACATTATCTTAATATTTCTCTTATTGAAGATAAATTAGAGCAACTGACCAAAGAGCGGATATCTCAAAAATCTGAAAGTTTATCATATAAACTTAAGCTACTTTCCTCACTAAACCCGTTTCAAGTTTTAAGCAGGGGATATACCTTTACATTTTCTCAGGATAATAAAAAAGTTAACGATGTAAATGTTGGTGACACTATAAAAACAATTACTGATTCTAACGAAATTTTATCACATGTTTATCAAATAACTAAAATAGGAGATATAGCATATGACTGTAAAAAAGAAAACATTTGAACAAGCTTTAAATCGCCTTGATGAAATTTTAAATGAAATTGAAAAGAGCGATTTACCTCTTGATGATTTGATAAAATTCTATAAAGAGGGACTGGACTTAGCAAATTTTTGCAGTAATAAGCTTTCTGAAGCAAAACTTTTAGTTGAGCAAGCTGAGATAAAATAAATTTCTAAGGTGGTGTACGATTTAATTGAATAAAAATTTAAAGATAGAGATTGATTTAAAAATAAATTTAATTGAAAGTGCACTAAGCCATTATCTTAGTGTGCCTGTTTCGCCACATCAAAAAGTGTGGGAAGCGATGCGTTATAGTACTTTAAATGGAGGAAAACGTATAAGAGCACTACTTTTAATGGGTATCGGAGAATCACTGAATGCAAATAAAAATGCACTTATTGTTGCAGCGTCGGCGATAGAAATGATACATGCATATTCACTTATACATGATGATTTACCATGTATGGATAATGATGATTTACGCAGAGGTAAGCCTACTTGTCATAAAGCTTTTGATGAAGCTACTGCACTCCTTGCAGGAGACGCACTTTTGACATATGCATTTAATATAATACTTGAAAGTGACTATATTGATAACTCAACAAAGGTGAAAGTTTTATTGTTGTTGTCAAAAGCTATAGGTGCTGATGGAATGATTGGGGGACAATGCATTGATATTTTGAATGAAACCAATCAAATACCTGAAGAACTCTTAAATACACTTCATAAATTAAAAACAGGTGAATTAATTCGTGCTGCATGTAAAATAGGAGCAATAATCGCAGAGGCTGATGAGCATCTAATTTCATCGGTCGATGAATACGCAGCTTTAATCGGACTTGCTTTTCAAATTCAGGACGATATATTAGATGTAATAGGAAATGAAAGCTTACTTGGAAAACCTATTGGCAGTGATGCCCTCAATAATAAAACTACTTATGTAACACTATATGGAGTTGAATCTGCAAAGAAAATTTACGAAGAACTGTTTATAAAAGCTACTAATATTTTGAAAGAGAATTCTATATACTCTGATTTTATTTTACAATTTACCGAATGGTTGAAAAATAGAGTATATTAATATAAAGATAGGTGTAAATTTCATGTTTCAAAACTACTTATTAATTGTAATGGTTACGGCTTGGGCATCTGCACAAATATTAAAAACTTTTATTAATTTTTTTGAATATAAAACTTTTAATCCTGAAAGACTTGTAGGTGCGGGAGGAATGCCAAGTGCTCATTCTGCATTTGTTTGCTCACTTACTGTTGCTGCGGCTAAACAACTTGGTGTATCATCTCCAGAGTTTGCGATTTCACTTGCTCTTGCAACTATTGTAATGTATGATGCTATGGGTGTAAGGCGTGCGGCGGGTGAGCAAGCAAAAGTTATTAATAAAATTGTTAAAGGGTTTAGAGAGAATCCATCCGATTTTTGGAGAGAACTCGGTATTTCCATTGAAAAAGAAGAAGAAACACAAATTGATAATGCTTTTGATAATAGTGAAGAGTGTAACGAAGAATTATACAAAGAAAAAAAATTAAAAGAATATATTGGGCACACACCAATGGAAGTACTTGGAGGTGCACTTTTAGGAATTTTAGTTGCAACAATCATACCGTTACCATAGAAGGATGATATAGAATGGATTATAAATTTTTAAACAAAATAAATTCGCCCCATGATATTAAAAAACTAACCATTGAACAGCTTGATATGCTATGTAGCGAAATAAGGGAATTTTTAGTTGATAATGTTTCCAAAACAGGTGGGCATCTGGCATCTAATTTAGGTACAGTAGAATTGACAGTTGCTATTCATAAGGTTTTTAATTCTCCAGTTGATAGTATTCTTTGGGATGTAGGACATCAAGCATATACACATAAGATTATTACAGGGAGAAGAGAATGTTTTAATACACTGAGATGTACTGGTGGAATTTCAGGATTTACAAGACCCTCTGAACACCCTTGTGATGCATTTATCGCAGGACATGCAGGTAACTCACTTTCTGCCGCGTATGGAATCGCAGTTGCGAATCGATTATCTGGTAAAAAGTCTAATACTATTTCTGTGACAGGTGATGGAGCTTTAGGTAATGGCATGCTGTTTGAAGCTATGAACAACGCAGGTAGAAGTACTGAAAAATTAATTTTTATTATTAATGACAACGAAATGTCTATATCAAGTAATGTAGGTGCAGTTGCAAAATATTTAGCGGAAATACGCAGTACAAATAAATATTTTCAGACTAAAGATATAATAGAAAAAAGTGTAAGTAATATACCTTTAGTAGGTAATACAGCTAAATCTGTAATATCAATTTCAAAGAGTGCTTTAAAAAATTATTTGTATCAATGTAATTTTTTTGAGAGCTTTGGATTTACATATTTAGGGCCGGTAAATGGACACGATTTAGCTTCTCTAACACAAGTGCTCGCCAGAGCGAAAAATTTAAATAAACCTGTTGTGGTACATGTAAATACAAAAAAAGGCAAGGGATATACCCCAGCACAAAAAAATCCAGAGCATTATCATGGAGTATCTTCATTTGACAAATCTATTGGCATTAATCTTAAAAATGAAAGCTTTTCTCATACATTTGGAAAAACACTTAACGAACTTGCAAAGACTGATAAAAAAATTGTTGCTATTACATCAGCAATGACGGATGGAACGGGTTTGAAAGAATTCGCAGAGAATTATTCAAATCAAAGTAGGTTTTTTGATACGGGTATTGCTGAAGAACATGCGGTAACATTTGCAGCGGGACTTGCTTCAAAAGGACTCAAGCCAGTAGTGGCACTTTACTCTACCTTTATTCAAAGATGTTATGATCAAATAGTACATGATGCATCTATCGAGAGTCAACATATTGTGTTTGCGGTTGACAGAGCTGGAATTGTTGGAGAAGATGGTGAAACGCATCAAGGAATTTTAGATGTTGCTATGCTTCGAAGTATACCAGATATTACAATCTATTCTCCTGCGAGTTATAAAAAATTAAATAAAGCTTTAAAATGCTGTTTAAATGTTCATAGAACCCCAGTAGTTCTTCGTTATCCAAGAGGTAGCGAGCCAGAACTTTTGAAAGAATACAATGATGAAAACATTGATTTTAATCATTATGATGCAAATAGCGATAAAATTATTGTTACATATGGACGCATTTGGTCGGAAGTTTGTGGATGTAGAGAAATGTTAAAAATGAATTTACATGATATTTCTTTAATGAATATAACAAAAATTCATCCGATAAATCCCGAAATCATTAGTATTCTCTGTAAATATGATAATATTTTCTTTTATGAAGAAGGTATACGGACTGGTGGAGTTGGTGAAGGTATTGCACTAAAGCTTTTACAATCTGGATACAAGGGTAACTTTGATCTAACAGCGATAGATGGTTTCATTGAGCAGTCGGATATAAAAACTGCACACTCTACTCTTTTGATGGATAGAATTTCAATGTATAATAAGGTGAAAAAATTTTATGAGACTTAGACTTGATGTTTTTTTGATGGAAAATGGCTATGCAGAGTCAAGAGAAAAAGCTAAATCAATGATTATGGCAGGAATTGTCTATGTAAATAATCAAAAAAGTGATAAAGCAGGCAATGAAGTCAATGAAAAAGATAAGATTGAAATAAGAGGCGAAAAATTAAAATATGTTAGCCGCGGCGGATTAAAACTCGAAAAAGCAATAATACAATTTGGTATTAATTTAGAGAATTTAATTTGTGGTGATTTTGGTGCTTCAACAGGTGGGTTTACTGATTGCATGCTTCAAAACAAAGCGCAAAAAGTATACTCGGTTGATGTAGGATATGGACAACTTGCATGGAGTCTTAGGAATAATCCAGCAGTAATAAACATGGAACGCACCAATATTAGATATTTAACCAAGGATGATATTAAGGAAAATCTAAATTTTATTTCTGTTGATGTATCGTTTATATCTCTAAAGCTTATATTACCAGTAGTTTATAATCTGCTTTCAGAGTCGGGCGAATGTATATGCCTAATTAAGCCACAGTTTGAGGCGGGTAGGGATAAAGTTGGTAAAAAAGGTGTAGTCAAAGATAAGAGTGTTCACCTTGAAGTAGTAAATGAGATAATTTTATTTTCAAAGAAAATTGGATTTAAAATTAAAAACCTTACATACTCACCGATAAGAGGACCTGAAGGAAACATGGAATATCTTCTGTACATTTCAAAATCAGGTGATTGCAATTTTAGTGATGAATTACCACATTCAGTGGTAAATGATGCACACTTAAAACTTGATTAATTATAAGGGGAAAGATATGAATTTTCTTATTTTACCTAATTTAACTAAAGAAAAAGGTTTAGAACACGCAATAAGCGTAATAAATGCATTAAGGGATATCGGTGTTACAGCTATTTTACCAGAAGAATATTTCAATACATTCAACCATTTAACTAAAGTGAAATTTTTACCCATTGATATAGCTGCACGAGAATCTACTTTTCTGGTTGCTGTTGGTGGTGATGGTACAATGTTAAATGCTGCTAAAATTGCTCTAAAATATAATAAAGCAATTTTAGGAGTAAATTCTGGTAGGCTTGGATACTTAACTCATCTTGAGCCAACCGAGCTAAGAATGTTAAATCGTGTAATGACAGGCGACTATATTATCGACGAGAGAATTGTACTCGAAGCTACGCTACAAAACAATAAGAAACTATATGCAATAAATGACATAGTGATTTCACGTGGTGTTATTAATAAAGTAATTGATATTAATTTACTTTGTGATGGTAGACCAATGATTGATTACAGAGCTGATGGTGTTATAATTGCTACCCCAACAGGCTCTACAGCTTATTCATTATCAGCAGGTGGTTCTGTGGTAGATCCAACAATATCTTCAATTATTGTTACTCCCATATGCCCTCATGCGCTTGCCAATCGCTCTATAATAATGTCGCCGTCCAGGGTGTTGACAATCATACCAAGCTTCACTGCGAGAAATAGCGAAGTTTACATAGCGGCAGATGGTGAGGAATCTTTGCGCATTGAAAAAGATTCGGAGATTAGTGTCAAAATTTCTGAAAAAACTGTCAAATTTTTAAGAATAGACGCAAATAATTTTTATGATATAGTAAACAAAAAACTTAAAGCTTATTAAATGAAAGGTGGAGATGAATATGAAAGCAAAAAGACATTCAAGAATTTTACAATTAATAACTGAATATGCAATTGACACCCAAGAAGAACTTTTGAAAAAATTACAAAATGAAGGACTATATGTAACTCAAGCAACTGTTTCAAGGGATATTAAAGAATTAAGGCTAATCAAAATACAGGAAATGGACGGAAGCTATAAATACGCTACTGCAGGTAGAGAGAGCAGTAAAGATATGTCGTTTAAATTTCATGCAATTTTCAGCGAAGCCGTACAAGAGGTTAATTTTGCAAATAATATTATAGTTGTTAAGTGCTACACTGGAATGGCTAATGCTGCATGCGCTTCACTTGATGCAATAGAGTGGAGTGGAGTTTTAGGCACAATAGCTGGTGATGACACTATTTTTATATTAATGAAAGATAATACCAGTGCAGCAGACTTTTCAGTACAACTGAAGAAAATGATGCGTGATTAATTGATGGAGGTTTTATATGCTTTCTCAACTTTATATTGAAAACTTAGCAGTAATAAAGCAAACTGAAATAAATTTAAAGCAAGGGTTTAATGTATTTACAGGTGAAACCGGAGCAGGAAAAACTATTTTAGTTACAGCTATTAATGCTATTTTAGGTGCGAAGTTAAGTAAGGATATTGTGCGTACTGGTGAAACAAAAGCAACTATTATAGCAACATTTGAGAATTTAGATGAAAATGTAATAAAAATTGCTGATGAACTTGGATACGATATTTCTGAAAATCTTTTAATTTCAAGAGAAATTTCTGTAGAGGGAAAATCAACTTGTAGAGTAAATGGTAAACCAGCAAATTTATCTATTATAAAAGAAATTACCGAACATATTGTTGATGTACATGGTCAGCAGGATAGTAGCAGACTTGTTTCCGCTGATAAGCAACTTGCCTTGATAGATGCATATGGTGACTATACAACGGATTTACAAGATTATCTTAATATCTATAATGAAATGCGTAGTATTAATAAACAAATAAATGATTTGACTCTTTCTGAAGCTGATAAAGCACAAAAAATAGATATTTTATCCTATCAAATTGAAGAAATAAACTCTGCAACACTTGAAATAGGAGAAGAAGAAGACCTAGAAAAAAGGAAGAAGATATTAGATAATTCCCATCAAATTATAAGAGATTTAGCGGAAGCAGATTCTTTTTTAAACAGTGACATAGAATTACCAGAGCAAATTAACAGTTTAAGCAATATACTTATAAAATTAGAGCAATATTTGCCGGAACTTGAAAATGCTTCAGAAAAATTCAGGGAATATTACTATGAATTAAAAGAGTTTTGAATATAATCAGGATGAAATTGACAACATTGAAAATAGACTACATGTAATATATAATTTAAAACGAAAATATGGTAAAACAATTAAAGAAATATTAGAGTTTGGTTGTAAAGCAGAAGCAGAACTTGATGAAATAACCTTGTCTGGCGAGAAATTAGAAATTCTACTTAAAAAACAAAAAAACATTCTTGAACAAATCACTGTAAAGT
>CAYJIJ010000027.1:0-29994 GCA_964370185.1 uncultured Oscillospiraceae bacterium | reverse complement strand
TGTATATATTATTGTGTTTATTATATCATAAATTCGGAAGAATTTTGATATAATCTGCCATCGCTTTCGGTTGCCACGAAGTGGCGAGAAAGTGGGCATGAAATATAATAAACACTTTCTATACTATTAGCTTTTTGTATATATTATTGTGTTTATTATATCATAAATTCGGAAGAATTTTGATATAATCCGCCATCGCTTTCGGTTGCCATGAAGTGGCGAGAAAGTAGGCATGAAATATAATAAACACTTTCTATACTATTAGCTTTTTGTATATATTATTGTGTTTATTATATCATAAATTCGGAAGAATTTTGATATAATCCGCCATCGCTTTCGGTTGCCACGAAGTGGCGAGAAAGTAGGCATAAAATATAATAAACACTTTCTATATTAATAGCTTTTTGTATATATTATTGTGTTTATTATATCATATACAGTTTACAAAAGTAAATTATATTTTGTATATATACTATCATAATCGCCAATGCTTTTTGCATATAATTTCTTTAGGAGGCATCATTTATGAAAATATTTAATATTGGGGCAAGTAAAGCAGAGGAAGAAACAAACTATGAAACTAAGATAAGAAAGGAATTAAGCGAGGTTAAAACACTTATTGACAATGCATACAGCATGTTTAATATTTGCGATGATAATGATTTAGTGGATTCATATATCTATGAAATACAATCACTCAATAAAAGGTATGAATATCTTTTAAAAAAAGCAAAGGAAAATGCTACAAAAGAAAAAGAACTAACACTTTTTAGTTAAAACTGAAGAAAAGAGGAATTAATATGAATATCTCCACCTCCATACTTATATGCATATTTCTATGTTGTTTATATGGCTTTATTATATCGGGGAATTTTATGAAAAGCATATTTTTTTCCGCTATTTACGGTGGTCTTGGGCTCTCCGCTGTTTATGCAGCTGGGCTTTACACTGCTCCTATAATCGCTATCACTCCCATCTCGGTGGCAACAAGTATTCTCTTCGGACTTCCCGGCGTGATAGGGATGATTATGCTAAAGCTTATGAACATCTTTTAATCTCTTGACTTTTTTATAGAATAGACTTATAATTGGGTGAAATAAAAATGATTTTATACTTAAAAGGCGGTTAAAAAATTTATGACATTGCTTTTGTACTTACTGCTTGCAATTTGCGTAGTACTACTATCTATCAAGCTATCTTTTTATGTGGATTTACTCGATAAAAAAACCGATATATCAGGTGCATTTATCGGTGGTGTTATGCTGGCGGCGGTGACAAGCTTACCCGAGTTTTTCACTAGTCTTTCCTCTACAATTTTCTTGGACAAGCCGGGGCTTGTTATGGGTAATATTTTAGGAAGTAACCTATTTAATCTAACTGCACTCTCTGCAATAGCGCTGATATTTTTTACTGCCTTTAAAAAAGCAAGTATCGGACGCAGTCATATTACTACTTTAAAATGCACTGTCACCATATATATATTACTTACCTTGGGTGCATACTTTAATTTTGATCCGTTTATACTTTTCTTTAGTCTTTATTCCATTGCAATAGCCGTGGTGTATTATGTGGGTATAAAGACGATGTCCAATGATGATGGGCTTGAAAATGTTGAGGAAGAAGCAGAAGTTCCACTCACCATTGCTCAAATAGGCAGAAGATTTACCCTTGCAAGTATTTTGCTTGTAGCATTTAGTATTGCAATCACATTCGTGACTGATAGGCTTGCGATAGAATACAATATGGGCACTACCTTTGCAGGTGCACTTCTACTCGGTGTTGCTACTTCGCTCCCAGAGCTTGCCTCTTCTGTAAACTTAGCAAGGCTTGGCAACTTCAATGCCATGACGGGGAATATTTTAGGAAGCAATCTCTTTAATTTCTTCATCATGTCCATTGCAGATTTCACCTATTTTAGAGGCTCTGTGTATCTCTTTACTAAAGAAGGCTTTGCACTGCTCTCATTCGGGCTTGTGGCTCATTTTGCCACTGCGTTTGTAGTTTCGTCTAAAATAATGATGTCACCTGAAAGTCAGATGAAGAGAAATTTCACTTTTATACTTCCAAATATCATTGTAATAGTATGTTATATGCTTTTTATCGCTTCGTCGATGTAATAAACACACAATGAAAATTGCCCCTTGCAAACATTTCTTGTTTGCAAGGGGCATAGTTATTTAGTGAATTTTTTTATTGTAAATCAAATTCTTCTAAAGCCTTTGGTAAATCTTCGCTTAATAGAATCTCGCTCGGTATATTATAGCAGCTTAAATTCTTTAACTCTCTCGCTTCTGCACCATCTTCTACTGACACCAAAGTGTCATACTCTATTCGCACACTGTATTCGCTTATTTTAACACCCTCTGCTTTGCATACATCTACTACTGCAAGCAGTATTTCCGCCATCTTTTCATAGCTCACATCAGCGTCTATCACTGAAACACTTGCAACTATTTTATAAGGTGGATTATAAATTTCGAGTGGTGCATCCTTTTCAAGCTTTTGCATCTCTTCTTCATTTAAATGAACCAAACTAAAAATTGCATTGTCAAGCTCATAGTTTAGCTCTTTTCTGAGTATTTCTTCTCCAATTTCTCTTAGCTCTGAGTCAAGGCGTCTGTATGTAGAGAAATTATTTGCCACTTCATATTCATATTCATCCCTGACTATATTACCAAAGCTGTCCGTGTATACGCTAAAAAGAGTATCCACACTCGTCGGCGATTTGCAAATTGCACCATAATCGCCGAATTTAAAGCTGTAATAGACGCTGTCCACCTCTAAGTCAAGCTCGGCATACTCGATTTCGATATAATCCTCCACCGCATTTTTAGCTAAGTGCTTTGAGAGCGGATTGCCCACCAAGCTATTTAGTGTTGCAAGCAAGGAAACTATAAGTGTTATTCCAAGTGCCGCCGCTAAAATCTTCTTTAAACTTTTTTTGCTCTTTGCCATCTATTTTTCCTCCTTTGAAAACGCATAGCAGAGTGACCATGCAATCACAATCCCTATAATACAAAACGACATATAAATTAACGAGTAGAATAGTGACGAGGCAAGCATCACATAGATGTAATCTCCCCCCATCCCCTCCTCAGTGAATGAAGAAAAGGCACTCCACCCCACCGAAAAGAGCAGTACAGCTATTGGCGCATAATAGGCTTTCCTTCGCAAAAACATATATCCACAACCACCTATCGCAGGCATTATTACCACATTGTAGAACATATTCATCCCATCAGTAATCATTATACCCACCGATACGCCAAATAGCACGGTAGTTATTAGGCAAAACATCAGTTGCGATTTTAGCTTCTTAGTCACTTTTTCATCATCAAAGCTTTTTTTACCTATTTTTTCGCCATGGTATATAGCTTTGCAAGAATCACACTGCATTATGTGTTCATTAACTAACTCTTCACTGTCCACACTTGCTACTTCATCTTTTACAAGCGGCAATAAGTCGAGGCATACATCACAGCTTATTTTATTCATATACGATTTCCCCTTTCACTTTTATTCTCCTAATGCTTCCCTAATTTTATTTTTCACTCTCATATGTAAAACTCTCGCAGAGCTTTCAGATATATTATGCTTTTCCGCTATTTCTAAAAATGAATATCCTTGTATCCGCATTAGAATTACATCTCTTTTTCGCTCGTCTTCCTGAGAAAGAAGCTGATAAATCCGCTCTATGGTTTCCCTTGTAATTAGGCTTTCCTCGATGTTTACTCCGTCCTTTAGATATATCCCAGCCATGCTATCAAGTCCATCCCCGATTTTGTTCTTCCTCAAATATTCATACCATTTATATCTCGCTATTGAGAACAACCATGTTTTTATGCTGGACTGCCCTTTGAATTTTTGCAAGGATTTAAGCGCTGTGAGAAATGTCTCCGATACAATATCTTCTGAAAGCGAGGGATTATTTGTAATACTGATTAAATATCTATATAAATCATCCTTGTATTCTATGTACAGAGATTTGATATCCAAAATAATTCCTCCTTTCGTTATATTAATGTAGGGATAAGTAAGGGTGGCAGTACTCGAACCCCCACAGGTATTAGTGGAATAATTTTCACTAATACTACTTCAAACTCTTTGGTAATACGCAAGTATTACCTGCAGCGTTTTCATTGTTTTAGCAAAAATTCTCTCCACTAAAACTGCTCTGCACCGATAAGGGCAGATTTTTGAGTAGTTTTTTGTCTGAGGGATGAAGCCTTACTCGTGTAAGGCGAGGAGTGAAGGCGAAAAAATGCCAAAAAGATGCTTTTATCGGCTGTGTGTGTTCGAGTATTGCCACCCAAGGGTGGCAATACTCATCCTTAAACAAGATAAGTAAAAATGAATTATTGGTTTTAAGTGCCTTTATATATTAGTGTCAAAAAAATAGATTTCGTTACATTAAATATAGAATTTTTTAACCCCAACAATATAAATCTGCCCATTTCCTTCATTGCTGATGGAAATGGGCATTAATTAATAAAACTAATTATTACGCATTTGCAGTCTTAACCTTATTTTTATCCAGTATACTTGTGAGTACAAATACCACTGCACAAACAACAAACATAAATATGCCTACGCTGTTGAATATAGGTTTTACCGCAGGAACATAATTCCATGTAATTATGCAGACTATCGAAGCAAATATCGTGGTAAAACCTGCACTTTTGCTTGTGAATTTAGGAAATAGCAGCGCACCTACCACAGCAAATGAAGTTCCGATTGCAAGAGAGAGTGCTTGCTGCATTGCCGCTAAAATTGCACCCATCTGCGTTGCTACAAGGTATGTAACGATACTGCTTACAATTACTATAATCTTATTTATCATCACTTTTTTCTCAGGTGCAAACTCTTTTTTAACAAACTTGTAGAATATATTATTGCTCACAGTGGTGGAGAGGCCTATAATCATAGAACAAGCGGTGCCCATGTCCGCCGCCCACAGCCCCGAGAGTGTAATTCCGCCAAGCAGTGGAGGTATGCTCATTAGTATCATTGGAAGTGCAAGTGATGCGGAAGCGTCTGGGAGTAGTGCCTTGCTTGCCACACCGAGTAGCGCACATATAAATCCAACAGGAACCATAAATATAGCACCTAAAATGAAGCCCCTTGTTGCACTCTTTTCATCCTTACCTGTGAGACCTATCTGCACAACGCCCTGTATTGAGTTTGTATTACCGAGCATTACTATCACCCAACTAACTATACCAATCCATCCCATACCCTCTGTGAGGCTCATATATGGTACATCGGGCTCTGCTACTACGAGTGCGTTTATAGCTTCCCATCCGCCCATGTCGGTAAGCACTATGAATGTGGCTACAATTACGCCGACATATATTAGGATAAGGTTTAATACATTTGTTAGTGAAACGCTTCCCATACCGCCTATAACCGCTATAAGCATGAATATGATGAATGAGAAGAATGTACCTGTTTGAGCTGTGAATATATCGGGTAGTAGTGATGCCAAAATGGAACCACCAGCTTTGTACTGGAGTGCAATAATTCCCGACTGGATTATACACATTGATATTACCATTATAAAAGAAGTGTAATTGCCATACATTTCATTTACCAGTGCACTTATTGTGCTGTGCCCACTTCTGCGAAGAAATTTAACACCGAGCATACTTGAAGCTACTGCGCCTATTGCCCATGCAGTGTCGTACCAGCCTGCAGAGAGTCCAACCGAAAAGGCATTTTCCGCTATACCTATTGTGGAAGCGCCACCTATCGCAAGACCTGCTATGCTTGCCGCCACGACAAATGTCCCATTTTGGCCTTTGTAGAGGAGGAAATTGTCGCTGTCCTTTTTTTGTTTTTTCGACACATATATGCTAATGCCAAACAACAGCACAACATACATGCAAACTATAATCAGTGGAATATTCATTTATGCACCTCGTTAAATTTAATTTTAGGTAGGATATAATAAAATCTCTATTTATATATCGGAGCTGAGGAATTTGTAATCATCACTAAGCTGTGGCATCAGGCTACCGCCATGCTCAATTATATAGACGCTCTTGTCGTTAAAATTAATGCGACTTAGTAGCTCGTCCATATTGTTATACACATCAAATCCCATTCCATCAACAGTTTTAGCGTCAATGTCTGTGAGTAGGTAGGAATTTGCTTTTGCTATGCTCTCACAAGCCGCATAGAATATGTATCCGCCAATTGTGAAATTAGCCCTTAATTCGGCATCAAGCGCCCCTCTTTGAAGTGGTTCTATCCAACTAAAGAAGTCTTCCGAGCCGCTTCCCTCATTGCATTTTGCTATGAGTATCAGTATACCATCTTTTTTCACAGCACGAGCGGCATTAAAAAGCGTTTTCATAGACTGATATAGATTTAAGTCCTTAGGGTACCCACCACAGCTTGCAATTACTATATCGGCTTCATATTCAATCGGTACACCATAGCACTTTTGCACATATCTACAGCTTTCTTTCCATGCCTCGGCAAAATTTCCGCAAAAATAGCCACTGTGCTTGCCCTTAGCGTCCACCACTATATTAATTCCAAATGTTACATCTATTAGTGTAGCCGCTTCTGCTATATCTAAATTAATGGGGTTTTCGCTTATCTTGCCACTGCCAACCCTTACATCGCTCATTGCTTTTTCGGGGTCGAGCGCTAAGCGGTGATTCATGCCTATTGTCCTTCTTGTGGAAACTCCCGGGAGTATACTTTTGCGTCCTCCGCCATATCCTGCCATTACATGGTGCACCGTACCGCCTATCGAGATAACTTTTTGTCCTAAAGCTACGAGTGGGTTTACTTCTACCTCGGTGCCAAAACTTGTTTTGCCCACATGCACAAAATCCTTTGCATCACAGTCGTGGTCAACTATTTTAACATTTGCATATGCATATTCGCCCGCTAATTTTTTCTTTTCCTCTTCAGTGTGAAAGCGGTGTGTCCCGAGTGCGACTAATATTGTGATATTCTCAAAAGGCACTCCGAGAGTTTGATGCAAATACTGGGTAACATTACTGCAAACTATGTCCTGCCTCATCCAAAATCTTGTGATATCACTAATAATAATAGTGACTT
This sequence comes from uncultured Oscillospiraceae bacterium, assembly GCA_964370185.1. Lineage (GTDB taxonomy): Bacteria > Bacillota > Clostridia > Oscillospirales > Ruminococcaceae > CAYJEQ01. The sequence goes on along the minus strand of CAYJIJ010000027.1, from coordinate 22,920 downwards.
TATCCTGAGCATTTATCAGCTCATTTAAAGGCTTAGAATTAATGCTTCCTTTAGTCATTGCTTCTATAAGTGCCTCTTTCATATCTGAAACTACATTCATTTCATTTTCATGCAGATATACAACACTTTTCGCCCCTTCGATATTAAAGCAGATATCCTGTGAGCCATACGCAAGTTTTATTTCTTCCATAATTGCAAATTCCCTTTCTAATAATGGCGCAAAACACCCATAAATAAAGGTTATAATTGTGCCTTGTTTTGATTGTTCGCTGTTTTTTACGGAGAAGAACGGATTTAAAATATTAAAAGCTTAAAACATATTTTCAAACTACACATCCGTTTTATAGTTTAACTATTTAGTCATTTAAACTTTTACGCTTTTAAGTGTTAAAGCATTCTTAGATATGATATACTATATAGAAAAATTTGTCAACCTTATTAATGAGCTATTAGCTAACAAACGTCTACAACTTAAGCTGTAGAATATTTTTTTGTATAATTTTCTTAAATTGTTGGCATTGATTAGCTAACAATATTTGGCTTTGCTTGCATCACAGATAAAAATAGATTAAATGTTACTCCAATAGCATTTTCTAAAAATACTAATTAAGCTCTATGACTTGACATATTCATCAAAAAAATATAAACTTTATTATGGAATATATTGAAATGAGTAGGCTTATTTTTCTCTACCCGTTAGTGGGAAGCTAAATCTAAATTTACAGTTTCACCTATATTTATAAAAATAACACAAGGAGGTCACAATGAGTAGTTTACTTGAAATAAGAGACATAACCAAGTGCTATGGCAAAAAAATGGCGCTTGACAATATAAGCCTAAGCATACAACCCGGCAAAATCGTTGGTTTACTCGGACCTAATGGCAGTGGAAAAACCACTCTTATTAAGCTAATTAACGGCTTACTCACACCCGATTGCGGCGAAATACTTATAAATGGACACAACCCCTCTCCTATCACGAAAGCGGCAGTTTCCTATCTTCCCGAGCGCACCTATCTCAACGACTGGATGAAGGCTGTTGATATAATCTCGATGTTTTCCGATTTTTATGAGGATTTTAGTGTTGATACAGCTATTTCCATGCTCGAAAGATTAAATATTAACCCAAGTGACAAGCTTAAAACAATGTCTAAGGGTACAAAGGAAAAAGTTCAGCTTATTTTAGTTATGAGCAGAAAGTCCAAGCTCTATTTGCTCGACGAGCCGATAGCAGGAGTTGACCCTGCAGCAAGGGACTACATACTCGATACCATTATTTCAAACTACAACCCCTCAGCTTCTATAATTATATGCACCCATCTAATTACAGATATTGAAAGGGTTTTAGATGATGCTATATTTATATCAGGTGGGAAAATACATCTTCATGACTCCGTAGCAAATATTAGGCAGAGCAAGGGAAAATCTGTTGATGAATACTTTAGGGAGGTGTTTAGATGTTAGGCAAACTGTTAAAATACGAGTTTCGCAGTTCAGTGCGTACATTTTTACCCCTTTATGCCGCTGTTATTATTTTCGCTTCTATTTGCGGATTGTTTATCTCCGACTTAAGTTGGTGGTCGAATAATAGTCCCGTATTTATGGTGGCGTTTTTCGCTTATGGCGGTGTACTTATGGCAGCGTTTGTTGTTACCATAATAATGGTAGTTAATCGCTTTTCCAAAAGTCTTTTGGGCGATGAGGGGTATTTGATGTTTACCCTTCCGGTAAAACTTCACCAACATATTATTTCAAAGGTGCTCTCGGCGGTAATCTGGATATTTTTCACTTGGATTGTTGTACTGATTTCCCTAATTATTACAGGTACAGGATTTTTTAGTGCATTTGATGTTCTGGGTGAGTTTATCAGTGAAATACTCCACTACCTAAGTATTGATCCACTTCTTTTCTTGCGTGTCCTCTTTGAATTTATACTTGCCTCCACAGTGGCTTCAGTATCGGGAATTCTTTTGATATATACCTCAATATGTATATCCCATCTTTTCAATAAATTCAAATCAGTATTTGGCTTTATCTCATTTATTTTGATAACTTCGGTGGCAAATGTGATAAATTCTAATATCATAAGTGGCGATTCCATTCTATCCTATCCCTACAATCTTCCCTATGTTGATTTTTACGGTGAGTTTAGTATGACATTGTGGATTGCAATTGCTGTGGATATTGTTTGGTCGATAATTTACTTTGTAATTATTACATATATTCTAACTAATAGGCTTAATTTAGAATAGGTAGGTTTTAAATATTACTTACTAACTAATATATTATTAATTCACCGTGGGGCAGCTGCTCCACGGTGAATTAAATTACTCCTACAATTAATGCAAATAGCACCTACCCTGTTTGCATTAATGAGTGTCCGATATAATAAAAGCTTCTATACCAATTTTTATTATAGAGGCAAATTTAAATTGCCATCCACCCCTGCTTTGTGCGGGAGAGGATGGCAAAATTATTTTATTTACATATAAATTGTCTGTTATGGATAGTGTGTTGTAGGGTGAGGTGTATAACCGATTTAAATAAAATATATTTGTATGCTGATTTTTATATTAAAGCTATTATTTCTTTTCATTTTTTGACATTTGTTCTGCTTTGTGTGAAAGAATTGTTTCTACAATTGACATCGCCATCTTTCTTTCACTTTCACTGAGCTGGCGCAAATTCATCAAAAATATTTTTTCTTCGTCGGATAAACTATTGGCATTTACGCTGTATTTTTCCGCACTGCTTTGAAGCTTTTCTGGAATTGATTCCATTTCGCCTTCAATTAAATAGCCAAATTCTTTAAAAATATCGCTTATCCCGTATATATAACAAAGATAGGCAAATGTCTTTATGTCTGGTTGACCCTTACCGTTTTCCCAAGAGGCCACTGTTTGTGGAGCTTTCCCTGCCACTTCTCCAATTTCCTTTTGGGTAAACCCCGCTTTAGTCCTAAGCTGTTTCAGCTTCATAGCAACTTCTTGCCTATTATTCGGCTCCGATTTCATAACAACACCCTCCTAAACGATCTGCATAAATATACAGAATTAAGTATAAAAAATAAAAATATATATTAATTTTATCATAAAGAATTTCCATAGTCAAGCAAATTTAGTGCATTTTATGTACAAATTCTCTTGCGTATGATTTATTCATATCAGAACTTTTACAAATATGCTATTCTCACAGTGATTTATAAAAATGAAAAAATATTCATCATTAAATACATTTTTTTGAGATTTTTTATTCCATTTTTTTCCTCATATCCGCTATGTTACATGATGTAATATTGAAAATGTTTAAAGCAATTTATATATTTAAAATGTATACTAATTAATTTTTTATCAATGTTTTTTTAGATTTACACCTGTAATTCCAAAAATATTACACTTCGCTTAAATCTAATCTATCATAATCGACATAAAAAGCTATGGGTTATTTTAAAAATCAATAACTCATAGCTTTTTTAAAAAAATACTAAACACGGATTAAAAAAACCTGCTCATTTACTAATAAGCACTCCAGCCTCCATCAATTGTTATTGTTTGGCCATTGATAAAAGAAGATTCCTCCGAGCACATAAATAAAGCGCTTGCTGCAACTTCTTCGGAAGTCCCTGCTCGTAATGCTCCTGAATAGCCCGTAGTTGCTTTTGCAAGCCCTCTTTTGCTTGGGCGCATTGTTGCACCGATATTTGTGGTCGTATTACCGGGGCAGATTGCATTACAACGAATACCCTCGTCCCCATACATGAATGCAACATTTTTAGTCAGACCTGCAACTGCAAATTTTGATGCAGTGTAAGCTGTGCCTCCACGACCTGCAAATAAGCTTGATAATGAAGCTGTGTTTAAAATAACACCCTTAATTTTATTTTCCATAAAGTAACGCACTGCTTTTCTTGTACCATACATAACACTATTTAGATTTACAGCCATTATTTTATCCCAAAGCTCATCTTCCATTTCATCTATTGGGGTTAAATTATCTAAAATCCCTGCGTTATTAACAATGATATCCATTTTCCCAAATTTTTCGACAGTTAGATTAATAGCATTTTCCACTTCTTCCCTGCTCGAAACATCAATTTTAAGAGGATGAACAGAATTTCCATATGTTTCATTTAAAGCTTTAACACTTTCAAAATTTATATCCGCCGCAACGCACACCGCTCCTGCTTCAATAAACCTCTCCAAAATAGCCTTACCAATTCCCGAGCCTGCCCCTGTAATCAAAGCCGATTTTCCCTCAAGTAATTTGCCATAAGATAAATTGTTCATGTTCTTTGTCCTTTCAAAATTATAGATGTGTAGTTTATTTACTTTTTTGTAATTTTATCACAGACTTAATGTGTTTTCAAGATTTTACCATTAACAAATTATGAATTGTATATTACTTCTATTTCATAAAAGCACTCCTAAAATAATTTTTGGAGAATCTTCCTCCACTTTAAGCTAAGGAACATTCTCCAAATTAATATAATTATAAAGCTATTTTTTCATCCATATCTCTTTGATTTCAGTGCCATTTACTCGCTGAACTAATCAAATTCATATGGAGCAATCTCGCGTACAACATCCAATATCGTACCATCACGGGATTCAATAACTCCCACAACACGCTCTCCAAAGCGCACTGGCTCTGGCTCTCCCACCATTGATACAGCGATATCACGAAGCTGTTCGATAGTGTAAAATGGTAGGTCAACATCTTTCATATGCTCTATCAAATCGCTTCTTCTTGGGTTTATCGCAATGCCGTAATCTGTTACTATTACATCGACTGTTTCCCCAGGGGTTGTCACTGTTGTAACTTTAGAGCAAATTGCAGGTATTCTCCCTTGCAGGAGGGGTGCAATTACTATTGTACACTTTGCACCTGCGGCAGTGTCGGGATGGCCTCCCTGTGCGCCCGTCACCACTCCGTCGGAGCCTACAACCACATTGCAGTTAAAGTCGGTGTCTACTTCGAGTGAAGCGAGTACCACTATGTCAAGTTTATTTACAAAAGCACCTTTATTGAATGGGTTTGCATATTCCGAAGTGGAAATCTCAACATGATTTGGATTTGTCAGAATATTTTTAACCGCGCCAATGTCAAAAGCTTGGGTATTCACAAGTTTTTTAACAAGTCCACGCTCGAGCATATCGCACATTACTGTATTTATTCCACCCATGCCAAAGCTCATGCTGATGCCACGCTCTTCCATAATTTCAGCAAGCAGAATTGTTGAAGCAATTGATGCGCCACCCACACCTGTCTGATAAGAAAATCCATCCTTAAAATAAGGTGAGTTTACTACAAACTGTGTGCAGTATTCTGCCATTAGAATTTTGCGTGTATCAGTGGTAGGCTTTGCCGCACCCGTCGCAATTTTCCCAGGGTCGCCTATGCAGTCCACTACGCATACATAGTCTACATCAATCATGGAAATGCTCGCTGGGACATTTGGAAAAGGTACAAGGCAATCGGTAATTGCCACTACTTTATCCGCATACTTAGCATCAACCGCTGAATATGCAAGCACTCCGCAGTCACTCTTTCCGCCATTTGCACAGCAGTTGCCGTATTCGTCGCAAGTAGGAGCGCCTATGAAGGAGATGTCGATATGCACTTCGCCTGTTTCAATCGCACGAACACGTCCGCCGTGGGAACGCATTATTGTTAAATCACGCAATTTGCCCGTCGAAATTGCTTGGCCAATTTTCCCACGAACACCCGAGGACTGTATTCCAACAATTGTGCCATCAAGTATATATGGAAGAATCGGATCGTTTGCCTTTCCTAAAGAGCTTGCGCAAATGGTAATTTCCTTAATACCCATTTCGTGGACTGCCTGCATTACCATATTAAGTACATAATCCCCCTCACGGAAATGATGGTGGAAGGAAAGCGTCATCCCGTCCTTAATTTCGCATTTTGTCAGCACTTCTTTTATTGAGTGAACAAGTTTACTGCGGTTAGGGTCGGTGTTTGCCCTTATAGTGGGGGCTGCTTTTGTATATTTTGTTTCATCTAAGGCAAGTGCTCCTGCAAAAGGTTTCTTGCCAGTCTTTTCTAAAATTTCTATCGGTATTTCTCTGCCGACAGCATTTACAACTACATTGCTCATTTTACCAAATCCCCCTTATATACTCCGGAAGCCTTCGCAAGTTTGAGTGTGCGCACAGCGCCGTCATAAAATGCTATGTCAATCATCTTGCCATCCACTAAAAATACACCAATGCCCTCAGCCTTTTTCTCATCAATTTCTCTTACCACTTTTTCGGCAAAAGCTATCTGTTTTACATCGGGGGTGAAAATCTTATGGACAACTGCAATTTGCCTTGGATTAATCAGCGATTTGCCGTCAAACCCCATTGTTTTAATCATCTCTACTTCTTTTTCAAAAACATCCATTTGATCCAAAAAAGTAAATACTGTATCAAAGCACTGTACCCCTGCGGCACGTGCGGCTATTATCATTTGCTGTCTTGCTCCTGCAAGCTCTATACCTGTTCCGCTAATAGTTGTCTGCAAGTCCTTTGTATAGTCGCCACCACTCAGCGCAACTCCGAAAAGACGCTCCGAGCTTTTGCAGATTTCAAAGCAGTTTAGCACTCCCCTTGCCGACTCAATTGCCGCCATAAGCAGTGTGCTACCCTCTTCTCTGTGAAACTCACGCTCAGCTTCTAAAATCGCTTTCTCCACCGTTTGAATATCAGCTGCGCTCTCGGTTTTTGCAAGGCGAATGCCATCAGCACCTCCTGCAACACAAACACGGACATCTTCTTTCCAATGCGGTGTATCAAGGGCATTTATGCGAACTATTCTCTCCACACCTCTGTAATCAATTTCTCTCAGTGCATGGTAAAGGGAATATCTTGCGGAGTCCTTTTGGCTTTCCGCAACCGCATCTTCTAAATCGAGCATAACAGAGTCGGGCTTATATATATATGGGTCTATTATTAAGCTTGGACGCTGTGCATTTAAGAAAAGCATCGAGCGACGAAGTCGCTTTTTATTCGGATGATTCATTTAATCTGACCTCCCCAAGGTAGATTTTCAGTTATATCATTTGAACGATACACTGCACATTCCACTCTCGCTTTTAGGGTGCAACTAAGTGCACCCTTATCGACTACCATTATTTTGCCCTGCGTAACCCCGAGGCGGTTTAAAGTTTCGAGAACAGTTGCTTTAATCTGCTTGCCATATTGGTTGATAACACTGCTCTCAATGGAAATTTCAATTTCGCCTGCACATGGTTCCACTGTTATTTGCGCATCGCTTGATTCTAAAGTTCCCGCTATTGCTATCTTCTCAATCTTCATCTATTTGCCTCCTTGATACTGCGAAGTTAGGACTAACCTCTGTTGTAATTTATTAGCGATCCTGAGTCTATAATTGCTTTTTCTTCCTCGGTGAGGTCACCGATTGTAAGCGTGAGTGGCACTGCTCCTTCACCTATAACATATGCATTTATTACAGGATTATCAGTATACAAATGCTCTTTGACATTTGGAATGAAGATATAATCGCCACATTTAAAATCTGGCTCCGACTTAAGCTCAAAAGGCACCATTCCCCAGTTGATTAAATTTGAACGATAGCGCTTAGTTGCATATTCCTTAACAAGGTTTGCGCCTCCTCCAAGCACTCTTTGGCATGAAGCCGCTTGCTCACGTGCAGAGCCATCACCGGGCTTCACTGCATATATTGTGCTACTGAGGTCAATTTCACCATCAGCTACATCTCCAAAACCTGCTATACTGCGTATCTTAGTGAGCACTTCTAAAGTTTCTTTTGGGTTTTCTCCCTCTTTGCGAGCTTTTTCAAGCTTTGCAGTTTGCTGTGCCGAAGACACATATTCGGGAACTCGTCTTGAAAGTGTGAACTGCGCAAGCCCCATTGGATCTGAGCGGAAAGATGCGGTTTCACCCGAGGGAATAAGCTCATCGGTTGTAGTAACAGAGTCCTCAATATATGCATCAACTCTCAGCAGCATATGCTTATTAAGTGGAGGCATTTCAGGCCAGTCCTTAATACTTGGCCCCATGATCAGTGATAAATCCGACTGTGCCTTATCAAATCCTTTATATACCCTGCTTTTATAAGAGCGGTCATCATAATTGTATTTGGGGCACTCATAGCTGTATCCAAGCTCGTCAGCGGCGGTGAGCTCCCCACCCATTTTTGCAGTAGCCGCAACACTTCTTGCATCCATAAGTGCCACTGAAGCAATTTGACCCTTACCAGGTTTTGAGCCCTCACGATTTGGGAAGTTGCGAGTTGTATGCCTTATGCTAAAGCTGTCGTGCGATGGTGTATCTCCTGCGCCGAAACATGGCCCACAGAATGCAGTTTTTATCACAGCACCTGCCGCCATTAATTCACTTATCGCTTTTTTCTCAGTTAAATCCGCCATTACAGGCATCGAAGAGGGATAAACGGATAGTGAGAATAAATCATCACCTATACTTACATCTTTTAAAATGTGAGCGGCTTCCATTATGTTTGAATAGGTACCCCCTGCACATCCTGCTATAATTCCTTGATCTACATATAATTTACCATTTTTAATTTTGCTTTGCAAGTCGAGTTTTACAGAAGTGCCTTTAAATAAATCCTTGCTATCCTCCTCTATTTTGTGGAGAATATCCCTTAGATTTGCTTTGAGCTCCCTGATTTCATAGCCATTGCCGGGATGGAAGGGAAGTGCAATCATGGGATATATTTTGTCGAGATCTATTTCTATAAAGCTATCATAATAGGCTATATCGGCAGGTGAAAGCTCTTTATAGTCCGCTTCTCTGCCATGTTCTTTTAGATACTCGCGTGTGTCCTCATCGGTTTGCCAAATAGAGGTTAGGCAGGTGGTTTCAGTTGTCATAACATCTATTCCATTGCGGTAATCGGTGCTCATGGAAGCAACGCCTGGGCCAATAAATTCCATAACCTTATTTTTTACAAAACCGCTTTTAAATGTTGCTGTAATGAGTGCTATTGCAATATCCTGAGGGCCAACACCTGCGCGTGGTGCGCCTTTTAGATATATACCCACTACATCGGGGTAGGAGATGTCATATGTTTGATTTAGTATCTGCTTTACGAGCTCTCCACCGCCCTCACCTACTGCCATCGTGCCAAGTGCACCGTAGCGTGTGTGGCTGTCCGAGCCAAGTATCATTTTGCCTCCGCCTGCCATCTCTTCCCTCATATACTGATGTATTACACCGAGGTGTGGGGGTAGGTATATACCACCATATTTCTTTGCGGCTGAAAGCCCAAAAACATGGTCATCTTCATTGATTGTACCGCCAACAGCACATAGTGAGTTGTGGCAATTTGTTAACACATAGGGCATTGGGAATTTATCAAAGCCCGATGCCTTTGCTGTTTGTACTATTCCTACAAATGTGAGGTCGTGGGAAGTGAGAGAGTCAAATTTTAGCTTTAGCGATTTCATGTCCCCACTTTGATTGTGGCTCTCCAAAATACCGTAGGAGATTGTCCCTTTGGCAGAATCCTCTTTTGAAGGGAGCTTCTTTGCTCTCGCCTCTTCTTCGGATAAAATTTCATTTTGACTTTTTAGATATACTCCGTCTTTATATAATTTAATCATATTCATGAGCATTCCTTTCTAAGAAAGGCACAAAATAACTACTGAGATAGCTATAAATGTGCCATGTTTTCCGATTATCCAGATTTATGGACAATCGGAAAACGGCTTTTAAATGTATTGTTTTTTTGCTTTAGGCTTGGCTTACCCTTATCTAAGCGTGAATAATTACTTCGCCATCCATTATTAGATGTGCTGTGCGATAGCCTGAGGTGGATTTTATTACTGGGATCGTGCCATTTTCAAAATCTACTTCCGCTTCAAGAACACCGCTCGGATGCCCTATTCTCAGCTTTTTAACCTCTTTGGAAGTGAGCATCTCATTTACAATGCTACCCTCTATCACTGCCGCCGCTACTGTGCACATAGCACCAGTCATAGCATATGTTGGATGCACTTTTTGCATCGACATCATTTTTGAGCACAAATCCACTTCGTTTGCGGCTATATTGTCACCGTTTGTGGCTGTGTATGCAGTGGGTGGGCAAATAATCGTCATCTTAGGCACGCCCGGTGAATCGGTTGCCGAGGTTTTATAGTCCTCTATCAGCCCCATCTTCACCGCCGCCACTGCCCTGATTGTTTCTATTTTTTCAAGCAGCTCAGGTATACTGTCTATTTCTTCGGGTGTTTCCGTACCGCTTAAGCCTATGTCCGAAGCTCTAACAAATACAAGTGGGTTTGCGGCATCAACAATGGAGGCAGGCACTTTGCCCACTCCAGGCACTTCGAGTATATCCACTACATTATCCGTAGGTAGGAGTTTGCCCGATACAGAGCCCATTGGATCTATAAAGCTTAGCTTTACAGGTGCGGCAGTCCCTGGAACTCCTGGAATTTTATAATCTCCAAGATAATTTACTTCGCCACCCTTTGTGCAGATATCGGCAATAATAATCTTATCGGTATTTGTATTGTAAATCCTAACAGATGTGCTATCACCCTTTATATTTACAAGCCCTTTTTCGATGGCAAAGGGGCCAACTCCAGAGGAAATATTGCCACAATTGCCTTTATAGCTTACAAGCGCCTTATCGACGGACACCTGCGCAAATGTGTAGTTCACATCCGCATCATCACGGTCGGAAACTGATACAATAGCCACTTTGCTCGTTACAGAAGTAGCACCACCGAGGCCACTTATCTGCTTTTTATCGGGACTACCCATCGCTTTGAGGAGTATTTCATCCCTTGCTTTTACATCTGAGGGTAAATCTTTTTCTAAAAAGAATACTCCCTTACTGGTGCCCCCACGCATAATTGTGCAGGGTATTTTAATTCTTTGGCTCATTTATTTTTCCCTTCCCTCGGAATTATTTTGACGCCTTAGCGGCTTTGTTTGCAGCTAATTTTGTTTGAATATATGGGTATGCAAATGCCAGTACTGAAATAATGATAATGGAAAGTGCAAGTGGGCGCTGTACAAATCCAATAAAGCTACCGCCCTCAATAACTAACTGTTTTCTTAAATTCTGCTCTACAATCGGGCCTAAAATTAGACCTAAAATCATTGCTGGGTTTGAGAAATTGTATTTTTTGATTAATATTCCTATAAAACCAAAGAAGTACATTAGGAGAACATCATAAAAACTATTATTAAGCGAGTAGGCACCAACTGTACCGAGTGTAGCGATAATAGTTCCAAGCAGTGGATACGGAAGCTTTAATATTCTTGCAAACTGCTTTGTGATAACCCTACCAACAATAAATAGTAAAAGTGATGCAAGTACAATTCCAAGGAATATTGCATTTAGAAGCACGGGTTGGTCGGTGATTAGCAGTGGGCCCGGTGTGAGGTTGTGAATCATGAACGCCGCCATGATAATTGCCGCTGTTGGGCTTCCTGGGATACCTAAAACCATCGTAGGCACAAGGCTTCCGCCTATTGCAGCGTTGTTTGCTGTTTCAGGTGCTATGATACCCTCGTCACATCCTGTGCCAAATTTATCGCCATTTTTGCCTTTAGCCGCTGTACCGTAGCTCACAAGTGAAGCAATCGAGGCACCTGCCGCAGGAATGATACCAATTATTGTGCCTATGCTTGCAGATTGGATAAGCAGTTTCCATCTGCCAAAAAATTCTTTTAGCTTAATTGTTTCGAGTGATACTTTATTGCCTTCGTCAACTGTATCCGTTGAACGATTTTTATATTCAGCCGCATTTTTATAAATTTCCACCAAGGCAAATGAACCTATCATAACGGGGATGTATTCTATGCCGTTTATTAAAAACGCTTGCCCAAATGTAAATCTGTATGCGCCATTTATTGCATCTATTCCGATTGTGGTCATAAGAAGACCTACGCAAGCCGAGAAAAGCGCCTTTGCTTGATCCTTTGAGCCTATGCTTGAAATACAGCTAAGTCCTAAAAGACCGAGTGCAAAGTATTCCGCACTTTGAAACTCAAGCGCTATAACCGCAAGTAGCGGAGCGGCAACAAGCATTACGATAGCTGAGTATATTCCACCGAATGAGGAGGAGGAAACCGCAAGTCCAAGCGCTCTACCTGCCTGCCCTCTTTGTGCCATGGGGTAGCCATCAAAAGTTGTTGCAACTGATTCGGGAGTACCCGGAGTTTTAAGCAGTATCGAGCTTATGCTACCTCCCGACGCACCGCCTACATATGTTGCCACCAGCATTACAATTGCATTTACGGGTGTCATTGTGTAGGTGAAGGGGAGCATTAGAATAATTGACATCGACGAGCTTAAACCTGGAAGGGCGCCACATATCATGCCGAAAGAAACGCCTATTATTACAAGTATTAAGCTATATGGGGTAAAGACTAAGGTAATCGCTTCTAAAATAGCTTCTATATTCATAGTTTTATCCTCCTTTTAATATATCAGATAGCTTAGTTCTCTAAAGAAGCTGATGCCCCTTGGTAGTGGAACTAAGAACAGATTTCCGAAAGCAAATACAATCAGTGCGGTGAATATTAGTGAGAATATAATTAAAACCTTATTATTCTTATATCCCATAAGTTTTGCATTAAAGTACGTAAATAGTAATGTGGATAAAACAAAGCCGATATAGTTCATCAGTGCAATATATCCGCCAAGACATAGAATTGTGCTGAGCATCCCTGCCTGTGGTTTGCCAATATTTAGCATTGCACCAATACTTCCCGCTTTTCTATAACCTTTGATAAAGATAATCACTGCAAAAACAACTGCAAGTATCGCCACAAAAGTGGGGAAACCATAAGCGCCTAAAATATCGCCCTCAATTTCGTTTGCAACTAAATTATCATTTTCATCTATAATACCCATTTCTTTAAATGCGGTATAAAGTCCTTCTTTCTCTTCTTCCCAAGCCACACCAAATTCATCTGGAGGTAAAAATCCATAGCTGAAGTTTGTTTTTGTGCTCTCTTCAAGCTCTGCATATCTTGGGTCTGAATAAGCATCAGTAAATGCCTGTATCAGAATTTGCTTTTCCTCTTCGGGCACACCTTTAGCTATTGCAAATCCTCTCCATGATCCTTGAGTAAAGTCTATTCCCATCTCAACTGAAGTGGGTACATCCGCCATTAAATCTGAGTTTTCTACTCTTGTGTCACTTAGTACTACTAATGGGCGAATATCACCCGATTCCACAAGTGGCAAGAAGGAAGAAAGTTTATCTTGATAAACATCGAGCTCCCCACCTAAAACAGCCGCCTTGATTTCAGAACCGCCGCTGTATGGTACATATGTCCAGTCAAAGTCCGCCTTCATTGCAAAGCCGTTTGCTATATAATCATCAAGTCCCCCTGGGCTAAGTCCGCCAATCTTTAAATCGCCCGGATTTTCCTGTGCATATGCTATTAGCTCTTCCATTGTCTGGAATTCACTATCAGCCGATACACCGAATACCATGAGGTCGTTTTGTACTTTTATTAGTGGCTCAAAATGTTCAGTAAACGCAAATTCTCCTGTGGCATCTTTAATTAACACCGAGGGCGTAATTTCAAGTACGGAATAACCATCTTTGGGTAGTCCCGAAGCGTAAGCCATACCAACTACCGTGCCTGAACCAGATTTATTTACTGCTGTTATAGGTGTTCCTAAATAGTCGGTTACAATATCTGCATATTGCCTTGCGAATATGTCGCTTGCCCCCCCTGCGCCAAATGGAATAACCATTTCTATGGGGCGGTTTGGATATGCTGTTGTAGTAGCACATCCTGTAAATAATGCCAAGAGTAGCATAATCGAGCTGAGTGCCGTAATTATGCGTTTTAGTTTCTTTTGCATACATCTTTCTCCTTAAAACTTTTTTTGCTTTTTGTGTTAAATCTACTCGTTGTAAGTCCTACCCCTCAAAAATTGATTATTCCCCATCGAGATGCTATTAAACAAACTTTAGAAGCGAATTACTCTTCAATGATGATTTTAACAATTAAAGCAAAGATTAATTTTCTTTTAACAAACCTTTACTTAAATTATACATGCTTAAAATCAGCAGTCAATTTCATGTTTTTCATGAAAAGTATAGTTTAAAGCTATTTTTTGTCTACTTTCATTGCATGGATTACAAATTTGTTGTATAATACATACAAGTAAGGGTGCCAACTTGGAAGGAGCAGTCATGGACTTTAAAGATTTATCTTATATTGTTGCAATAGCAAAGCATCAAAGCATCACCAAAGCTTCAAATGAGCTATATGTAACTCAACCAACTTTATCAAAATTTTTGCAAAATCTTGAAAAACATTTGGGGCAGAAGCTCTTTAAAAAAGTGGGCAATAAATTTATTCTCACCCACGCAGGAGAGAAATATATATCGGGCGCCACCGAGATTTTACATCTTAAAAAAGCACTCGACAGTGAAATGGCGGATATTATTAAATATGATAAGGGCGAAATAAGCGTCGGCTTTCCCTATACAAGGGCTACATACAGTATCCACAAAACTCTCCCCGTGTTTAAACGCCTTTTTCCAAATGTAAAAGTAAATATAGTTGAGGCAACCTCTTCCGAGCTTGAGGATAAAATCTTAAGTGGCGAAATTGATATAGCCTTTTTTAACTCCCCAGTAATCAGCAGTAATATCAATTATGATATTATTAGTCGTGAGGAGATTTTGCTCGTGGCCTCTGCTTTAAATCCTCTCGCAGAGCATTCTAAGTATATCGAGGACTCGGCGTATCCTCACATTGATTTACATTCTCTGAGTGATGAGCTCTTTATTTTGCAAACCAAAGGGCAGAGAACCTTTCTAATCATTCAAAACGAATTTAAAAAGCGTGACTTTACACCCCAAAACCAAATCTTAATCGGAAGCATCCACGCCTCCATTGAGCTTGCCGCACTAAACCACGGAGTTACTTTTTCCTGTGAAACCCATCTTAAGCATTTCAAAATCGAAAATGAATATCAGCTATTTTCCTTTGGCAATCCCTCGGTTTTTGTCGATTTTGTTGTGGCTTATCGTAAAGGAAGTTACCTTTCCAGACATACACAGGAATTCATTAAAGTACATAAGCAGTCCATTCTCAATTAAAAGAGCTGTAAACTGAAAATAAATGTATTCATATATACTTACTCCACTCTTTGCAGCTAATGGTTGCAATAGTAAAAATTTAGTTGTAAAAAACTACTTAATAATTAAAACCATTATAATAAGTATTAAAAATATAAGCAAATACCACCGCACATCACATTGGCGGTGGTATTTGCTTATATTATAGTTAATAAATTGTTTTCAGCAGTCTATAAATACGGCCATGGGTTTACAAATTCACCGTCTTCACGCACCTCAAAGTGCAGATGCGGCCCTGTTGACCATCCTGTGGAGCCTACTTTTGCTATTGTTTCGCCCCTGCTCACTTTGTCGCCCACTTTTACGCTTAGTGAGTTACAGTGCCCGTACAGCGTGCTTATGCCGCCTCCATGATCAATTATCACATACCTACCATATCCATAGCCCTGCACATATGAGTTTTGCGCCATAACCACTGTACCGCTGTTTGCCGCTACGATATTTTGGTTAAATACGCCTACGCCCGATCTATTGTATCCTGCAATGTCTATACCTGTGTGATAGTCACTGTCGTTAAATCTCCATCCGAAATCGGAGGTTACGGTTGAAAATCCCGGAACAGGCCATGCGAGCTCTCCTCCAACATATTCGCCCTCTGAGCGTATCATGTCATATATTTTGTCGATTTCTTCCTGTACCTGGTCGAGCTGCTTTTTAAGGTTTTCGGCATCGGCTTTAAACTGTGCTTCAAGTGCGTTTAAGTCCTGTATTTCCTGCTGAACTTGCACTACCTGCCCATTTAGCTGTACTTTCTTAGACTCAAGCTCCACCTTGCTTTCATCAAGGTCGGCAAGGTCGATACTCAGCCCTGCTTCCACCTCTTCAAGGTGCTTTTGCATATCTATAAGATATTCTAAAACCTCTGTGTCGTGCTCGGCTATCCTCCCCACAACTTCGATATGTGTGAGAAATTCCGAAAAACTTGCCGCACCGAATACGAGCTCCATTGTACTGCTATCACCCGACATATACATGGCTCTCAGCCTTTGCACAAACAGCGCATATGTTTCGTCTATATCGGCTTTAGTTTGCTCTATTTCAGCCTGTTTCTCGGCAATCTCGCCTTCGAGTATAGCTATTTTTTCCTCAAGCACTGAGATTTGGTCTTGGGTGATAACTACTTGCGTTTCAAGATTTTTCTTTTCGGCAAGTTGCTCCTCCCTTTCATTTTGAGCCTCAGTGATATTTGTATTTATTTGATTTTGCTGTTTTTCCAAATCTTCGTATTTGTTGTTTAAATCGTCTATCTGTGCTTTGTAATCACTTGCGGCGGCAGGTGTGCCCGTCATCGCCACGCCTATAATAATGAAAGCACTGAGCAGACAGGAGATAATTTTTTTTGTATTTTTAAATTTTTTCAAATTCTATTCCTCGCTAATCTCACTCGTTTACTCTACACTTTTAAATGCTTGCGAACAAAAATCAAGCTTCCACCGCACCCAATGAGCGTACCACCTGCAACAAATGCGGTAAATATTGTGCCGCTCACTTCTGAGAAATCGACAAACGCGCTGTTAAATCCACCGAAAAGCGTAATGGTGTTTTCACCCAGCCAATTAATCACAAAGCCATATCCACCCCATAAAAGCAAAAATGCTATGCAGGCGGAAACAATTCCCAAAATCAGCCCTTCAAAAAAGAATGGCATTCTTATAAAGGTGTCGGTTGCGCCGACCATCTTCATGATGTTTATTTCTTTTCTTCTGTTAAACACAGTTATTTTTATCGTGTTTCCGATGATAACCACCGATACAACCATGAGTATGCCAACTATTGCTGTACCAAAATAATAGACAGCAGATTGCAAATTCACTATTGTGTCTGCAAACTCATAAGGTGCTGAAACCTTATCCACACCCTGCATTTTCTCATATTCATCGACAGTATCCCGAAGCATGGACATATCATCCACCATCACCCTAAAGGAGTCGGGTAAAATCTGCTCATCCTGTAATCCCTCTAAGTAGGCGCCGTCCTCACCGAGGGAAACTATCCATTCGTTAAGTCCTTCTTCGCCACTTACAAAGAGTATGTTTGTGTTATTACCTATCGCTTCAATCTCTTTTTCAATATAGGTAATATCTTCATCTTCTATATCTGTATCTAAAAATATAACCACTTCATTTTGGTCTTCTACATAGCTTATAAACTGATTTACATTGAGGGAAAATAGTGCAGCTCCGCCTATTAAAAGCATACACGCCACTAAAACGCCTATCCCTGCAAAGGACATAAGAGGGTTTGCAATCAAATTGCGTGCGCCCTCTTTGACTAAATATATAAAACTGCTACCACGCATAGTGCAACCTCTTTCCGCTGTCTGCTACGACAGTTCCTTTTTCTATTGTCACTACACGCTTATTAAATTTTGAAACTAAGTCATGCTCATGTGTTACCATTACGATGGTTGTACCACATTTGTTTATTTCATTTAAGAGATCAACTATTTCAAAAGAAAGCTCTGGGTCAATATTTCCTGTGGGCTCATCCGCAATAATGAGCGCTGGATTATTTACAAGTGCCCTTGCCAGCGCAACACGTTGCTGCTCACCGCCTGAAAGATGCTGTGGCATATGCCTCGCTTTTTTTTCAAGCCCTACAAGCGAAAGTATGTATGGCACTCTGTTTCTTATAAATTTAGATGAAACATTCGTAACTCTGAGCGCAAACGCAACATTGTCGTAAACCGACATATTGGGTATCAGCCTAAAGTCTTGAAACACTATGCCCAAAGAGCGCCTATAAAAAGGCACTTGGCTTCTTTTGATTTTGCCGAGTCTGAAATTATTTATGACTATATTCCCTTTTGTAGGTTTTTCCTCCAAAAGCATTGTCTTCATTATACTGCTTTTGCCCGCACCGGAAGGCCCTACTATAAAGATAAATTCCCCTTTGTCCACACTGAAATTCACATCTCTTAGAGCATGTGTGCCGTTTGGATATACCAAGGACACTCCTGAAAAATCAATCACTTGTGCACCGCCTTATTGGGAATTAATATTTTACAGGATTTGAAGTGAGGTATTTTTTAACCATAAGCGCCACTTTGAAAATAATGGCATGGTCAAATT
Organism: uncultured Oscillospiraceae bacterium; assembly: GCA_964370185.1. Taxonomy (GTDB): domain Bacteria; phylum Bacillota; class Clostridia; order Oscillospirales; family Ruminococcaceae; genus CAYJEQ01. The sequence goes on along the minus strand of CAYJIJ010000027.1, from coordinate 4,717 downwards.
CTCTAAGGTCAAGTCCTGTGAGCTTTTTAATCTTCTCGAGTCTGTACACAAGAGTATTTCTGTGTACAAAAAGTTTTCTTGCTGTTTCGGAAACATTGAGGTTATTTTCAAAGAATTTTTGAATTGTGAAGAGTGTTTCATGGTCTAAGCTCTCTATTGAACCTTTTTTAAACACTTCGCGCAAAAACATTTCACAAAGAGTCGTTGGAAGCTGATAGATAAGCCTTGCAATACCTAAATTGTCATAGCTGATGATGGTTTTTTCAATGTCAAATACCTTACCCACTTCTAAAGCCGCCTGAGCTTCTTTAAATGAATGAGCTAAATCTTTAACACCAACAACTGTTGTACCAATACCAACTACAACCTTTGTATAAAACTCTCCGCCCAAAGTGTCCACTATTGAACATGCAAGCTTTTCAAGGTCTTTGCTTTCGATATTGTTTTTAATTTCTTTAACCAAAACTATATCTGTTTCGCTTATGTTAAACACGAAATCTTTCTGCTTGTCCGGAAATAGGTTTTGAATTACATCAAAAGCAGAAATGTCATTCGAAGACACAATGCGTATTAAAAGAGCTACACGGGTAACATCGGTATTAAAATGAAGCTCCCTTGCTTTTACATATATATCCCCTGGTAGGATATTGTCGAGTATTACATTTTTGATAAAATTATTTCTGTCATACTTTTCGTCATAATACTGTTTAATGCTTGCAAGTGATATTGACAGCAAGCTACAAAACTTCACCGCTAAATCATCAGTGCCCTCAACGAAAACAGCATATTCGCCTTTTGCTCTTGAGCCAAAAGGTTTGTATGTATAGCCATCTCTTACGAATATTTCCTGATTGTCGTTTAAATCCAAAACAAGATATTCACTACTTTCACCAATTCTTGTTAGGTCACTGCAAGATATTACGGTTGCAGTTTCATCCACTACACCTATAATCCTGTCGATTGAGTCACGCATTTGATGAACAATTCCTTGAAATAGTCTGTTTGACATTTCTACATCCTCTTTTCCTGTGAAATAATACATAAAAACTATGAATTCAAATATTAATCATATATATTCTACACAATTCTACATAATAATGCAACACTAAATTGCATAAAAAATGTGTTATTTTAGCTAATTTTGCGATAAAAAGTGTAGCAACTTGTATATTTTAGGTTTTGTTAATTATTTGTTTGTTTTATATTAATAAATTGTACATATAAATTGGACATTTAATACAAATAACTTTCAACAAAAATATCACTCAGGACAGTTTTATATGTTATTTGTCGAAAATCAAGGTGAGTTCCGTGTCGGCAATTTCGCGCGAGTCGCCTTCTGCAAGTATGCTATCGAGTGCCAAATTTCCGATTTTTTCTCGTTTTAGCTCTACCACTGTATAGCCATATACCGCAAACATCCTCTTTATTTGATGATACATTCCCTCGCTTATCACCACCTGAAGCTTTGGGATTAGCTCGTCTAAAAAAATAAGTTTTGCAGGCTTGCATATTTCGTCTTCACCTATTTTTACACCTTTTAAAAATTCTGCTTCTATTTCCTTTTCGGGGTATTTATCAAGCAATACGGTATATGTCTTGTCCACATGATGGCGTGGCGAGAGCATATTGTGAGCAAATTCGCCGTCGTCGGTTATGAGCATAAATCCTGTTGTGTCCTTATCGAGTCTGCCCGCTGGAAAAAGTCCTTTTCGCTTTAATTTTTCAGGCAAAATATCTATTACTGTGGGGAATTTCTCATCTTCAGTAGCGGAAACTATCCCTTTTGGCTTATTCATCATTATATAGATATGCTTTTTTAGCATAATGATTTCACCCGATATTTTAACAATATCCACATCTATATCCACTTTTTCTTTGCCACTCTTCGCCACTACTCCATTGATGGTAACTACACCTTTTTTTATAAGTTGCTTTACATCTTTTCGAGAGTCGGTCGATTGAGTGGCGAGAATTTTATCCAGTCTAAATATCTGCATTTAACATCACCCTTAACCATTATTATATAATGTCAGACCGAAGACAAAAGCGAAAACGCAAAAATCTTTTATTTTTTGCTTACTGCGTCGCTTAAAACTTTCAAATTACGCTCATATACCCTTGTATTACTCGCTTATTTGCAAGTTTTGCTCCTTGTCTTTCATCTTTTCTCTTTAGTCTGTTCAGATTGCAGACTATCTCTGCAATCTGCCATTATTATATAATGTATTATAACCTCGACCCACACATCATGCAAGTTTTTATCCCACATGATGTGTGGGGACGAAGTTTTAGGAGTAAAGGCGAATTAATTTGGCATTGTAATTCCATGTACAAATCCGTCTAAATTTCTACTGCTGACATCCCCTGCTACTACTCTATCGTTTATTATAATTAAATTAAGCCAAACTTCGTCGTCGGTACCCTGATAATTTAAAATTAGATAGCTATAACATTTTGCTCTTTCCCCAAGATACTTTTCCATATCAAGCCCTTGACTTTTTTGCAGTTCGTTATACTCCAATAGTTCTTCATCAAAGCTTTCGGGCAGGGCTATTTCTTTTATCTGAACAGGCTCAGTCATAACTTCCCAGCCAAGCGCTTCAATCATTGTTATCCTCTCATCATTATCTTTAACTTTAGGAAGATTTAGCCCCTCTTCATCAAGTACTGCAAATGTGACTTCCTCACCTCTTACAAATTTGTCCAGCGCAAAAGAAGTTGCATATGCTACTGTGAAAATAGCAAGACCCATTAGTGCGGCTTTTTTTGCCGAAAATTTAAATGAAAGTGCAAACATAACACATTCCCCCCATCTTATCTGTAATAATTTGTATGAGGAAATACTTAAATTCATGCATGATGTAGGGGATTTTTTTGATGTAGCACTTTATTTTTATCCTCTTGATGCGATTGGTTTGTAAATAAGTAAACAACCACACGGCAGTCTCAAACTGCCGTGTGGTTTATGATTTGTATAATTTTTTGTATTTTCTTTGTCCTGGCTGAAAACTTAGAAAACACCTCTAAAAGCAACGCAATTTATACCCTTAGAACATATTAGCTAAATATGTTGCCGACAATAATTGCTAAGTAGTTACCGATTGCAACGCCCCAAAGTCCTACAAGTAAGCTTGGAACTGCAAGTGCTGTCCAGCCTCTGTTTATAGTAACAGCTACCCCAGTTGTAGGGCCACCGATGGAAGCGAGCACCGCATTAACAACTTCTTCCCAGTTCCATTTTGCAAATTTTGCAATGATGAAAAGTAGAGTAATATTTGAAAGACCTACTAAAAGTACTGAGATTAAAATCGTTGGGCCAACTTCTGCTAATAGTGATAAATTTAAACCCGATCCAATGTAAACAAGGAACATAACGATACCGAAGTTACCAAATTCCTGTGCACCATTTAGCTTTGAGAAATAATTGGGGAATAAGAACACTAATAGCAAGGTAATTGTGCTTATTACAAGATATATTGAGCCGAAAAGTTGATTTAATATTGTAGGTAAACCAAGTGTAACAACCCATTTTGAAATCATGCTTGAAGCACCGCAAATAGCGAATGCTGTTGCAAATGTCAGCGCTATGCTCAGTAGTGATATTTCCTTTGGTTTCCAGTATTGCGCCGCAACTGTTTGATCCTTACCCACTGAGGAGGCTTCAACTGCATCTATGTATGGATGGTTATAATTTTTGCGAACCCATTTTGTATCACTGAGCTGGCTCATTACTATCATCATACCTGTTGCAAGTAAGTTTGCACATATCGACATAGCACCAACATATGCTGGGTCTGCATTAAACGCTTCGCCTGCTGCAACTAAGTTTGCAGAAGCTCCGATAAACGCCCCAACTTCCATTGCAACTATACTATCAATGCCAGGTGTGCCCTTGAATATGAAGCCAGTTGCTATTGCACCAATTATAGTGCCCAATGCCGCAACATGGAATATGAGGAAGAGTTTTCCTGATTCTCTGAGTATCCTTTTGATATCGCATGAAAACAACATCATTGCAATTGAAAGTGGAAGTATATATCCACCCATGGCACTGTAAACAGGTGATTGTGAGGAAAATGGCATAACGCCGATATTTACAAGTATTAAGGTGCCAAAAATTGCTATGGTTACTGCACCGACTTTTCCCCCTATTTTTGTTTTCTGCTCGCCTAAGATCGCTATGGCTGTAACAATGATAATAGCTCCCCATACCAGCCAAGTGTTTTCCGGATTAATTAATGGTGTAGTCATATTGATACTCCTCTCTCAAATTAAAATTGTGTAACGGTATTACCCATTATAGAGCACTTTATTCCCCGTGGTGGCAATGCACAAACATCTTCACCAAACTTCGACATATTTTTAATCTCTGATAGGTTTAAAAGCAGTAAGCGAGCAGGTAAGCCCTCTTTTATCCGACCGTAGTCGCTTAAACCTAAACGATTTGCTGGAAGTAGTGTGAGCTTTTTAATTCCCTCGCTGAAGGTCATAATTTTCTTGCTAAGCACAAACTCTTCTAAGAATTTAATTGCAGAGCCGGACGCCCTTGGATGGCCTTGGAAATGCCCATTTTCGTCTTTGTTGAGCACACCGTCACTGCCAAGCATTGCAAAGTCTAAGCAATATGCTTTTTCGATGTCTTCCATCGGAGTTGCATTGTGGCATGCCACCGAAACATCTTGTGGTGCTTTTCTAAGCTCCTCAAACAATTCTT